>CAXUNV010000571.1:0-3240 GCA_964252355.1 uncultured Chthoniobacterales bacterium
GTGGTCAACGCGGACGAGCACCTACGGGCGGGTTGGGTGTGGAACCAACGTCCGTCGGAGACGCGCGTGCTGCTGCACTTGCTCATCCTCAGCGTGGGCGCGCTGGCGCACATCCCCATGTTGATCTTGGCGGATTTCGACGTATTCGTCGTGTTCCACGCCTTCTACCTGCTCCTAGTCTTCGCGTTGGCGGGGCGTTTCGTCGTCAAGGAGGCCGGCTATCGCCGCTGGCGGCGCGACTACCTCCGATCCCTCGCCCGCATCGTCGAAGGGGAACCCTCCCGTCCAGAAGCTTCCTGACGGTCGACCCGCCGAAAGGGCCGACGCGACGGAGCGCTTGCGTTCCGTTTTTCCTGGATTACCCGTAGCCAAGCCAACGGCCATCCGTCGTTAGGTACAGTCCGGGGAGGCGTGTCGAACCCCGCGCCTTCCCCCTCCCTAGCTTTAACCAAGGAGTATTCATGAAGATCCCTCAAATGCGTCTGCCCGGCCGCCTCTGCGGCGTTTCCAGTTTGGTTGCGGGCACCCTTGCCCTCTCCGTCGCCTCCGGCGTGGCCCAGACCTCGGATGCGTCCGGCACCACCACCGGCCTCGGCGCCTTGACCCTGTTGCCGGGCGGCCTCAACACCATCGTGGACTCCGGCTTGCTCGCCACCTACTTCCCGGGGGTGAGCGAAGCGACGCTCTTGGCCGACCCGACGGTGCAACGCTTCCTTAATTACCCGTACACCTACAACGAAGCGCAGGTCGCAGGTCGTCTGGTCGGTGTCCTCGCCGCCAATCGCAATCCGGCGCTCCTCGCCGCCTTGGACAACGTCGTCGCCACCGACGTGCGGAATGGCCGGGTGAGCGCGTTGCCGTCCGCCCTCGACACCCTGGCCGCCAACCAGTACACGATTCTGCCGTACGTCACGTTCGCCAACACGGAGAACTTTTTCCGCAACATCGATGCGCACTTGGCTTCGGTCCGCTTGGGCGTGCAAGGGCTGGGTACCGCCAGCTACACACCACCGACGTCGTCGGCCTGGGGACCTGCGACCCTGAGCGGTGGCGAGGCCGACGGCAAAGCCGACAAAAACCCCGTGGTGCCCCCGCCGCCGCCCTCCGAACCCCGGTTCAGCATCTGGGCGGTCGGCAACGGCAACCTTGGCACGCTTGACAGCGACACCAACACCGGCAACCGCAACGACCTTAACGGGGTCGGCTTCGACTTCTACGGCGGGGGTGGCATCGCCGGCATCGACTACAAGCTGCTGCCGAACCTCGCCATCGGCCTCGCGGGCGCCTACGAATACACCCACATCGACCCGAAGACCGTGACGGGCAGCGCGCACACCCAGCAGGTGGACGGCGAATTTTATCTGACGTACGGCGGACCGACGGGACTTTACCTGAACGGCATCGTCGGGGGTGGCTACCAATGGGACGACGTGCACCGCAACCTCCTGGGCACCACCGCGTTCAGCTCGCCGCAAGCCGCGGAGTTCAACACCCACGGCGAACTCGGTTGGCAGTTGAAGGTCAACGAGCACCTCGCCCTGACCCCCTTTGGCCAAGTGCTGTACGACCAGCTTTGGCAGTCCGGTGCGGCGGAGAAAGGCTCGATCGCCAACCTCAACGTCCGGCATGGGACGGATGATACCCTCCTGAGCGTGGTAGGTGGCAAGGTGCTGTTTGTCTTCAACCTCGGCCAGATTCGGTTGACCAACACCGTTTGGGGCGGGTGGCGGCACGAGTTTTTGCGGCCGTACTACAGCGTCGACGCCACGTTCCGCGGTTATGACAACCTTGGCGCGTTCGAGACGCGCGGCGCCCGGTTTGGCCACGAAAGCTTCACGGGCGGCGTGGGGGTGGACGCGGCGCTGACGCGGGCCGTGTCGGTCACCTTCAACTACGACGTCCAAGCCAACGATTCGTTCCAAAACCACTACTTCAACCTCGGTTTGGATTACCGGTTTTAAGCGGCGGCCGTTGGGCCCAAGTTAAAGCACGCAGCCCGCCGGGGCCACGACCCCGGCGGGCTTTTCTTTTCTGGACACTCCAGCAACGCGGAACCCGGAACCCGGAACGCGGAACCAGCGCTCAGAAACCGAGTGCGGCCAATGCAAAAACCGCCACACCTGCGACGAGGCAGTAGACGCCGAAGAAGCTCCACCGCCCCGCTTCCAACCAGCGCGACAGGAGGTAGAGGGCACCCAGGCCCGCCACGAAACTGCACGCCATCCCGAACGCGCCGGGCAAAAGCAGCGCCCCCGGGTGCAACGGCTCGGTGGCCGCCTCGTTGTGCTTCAGCAAACGCCACAACTCGCGGGCGATCAACGGCGGGGTGAGGACGACGGCCAGAGCAAAACTGAATTCCTCCGCGTGTCGACGGGTGATCCCCAACAACAAGCCCGTGGAGATCGTCGCGCCGGACCTGGAAAAGCCCCGGAACGGCAGGCATAACCCTTGCACCGCACCGATGATCCCGGCGGCGCGCACGTCAACGTCACGCACCCTGCGATTTCTGGCGCGGTCTTGACGGCCGGCCCAAAGGATGAGCAGCCCGACCGCGACCAGCGCGCCGCCGATCAGCGGCAAGTTCGAAAAAAGGTGTTCCACTTCGGCCTTACCGGGCACGCCCTTCAGGACAACCTTTTCGATAAGGAGTTGCAGGCCCAATCCAAGCACCCCGGTCACCGCGGTGGCCACGATCACGTTGACGGCGACGGTGCCGAATGCCCGCGTGCTGGCGAAGTAGTGTTCGCGCCAGGAACGCCAAAAATAGACGAGCACCGCGAACATGGTTCCCGTGTGCAGCATGATGAGCAGGAACGTCATGTCCGGCGCGGACGGATCCAGGCCCATCAGCTTTTCCGCGACGATCACGTGCGCCGAACTCGAAACCGGCAGGAGTTCCGCCGCGCCCTGGACCAAACCGAGGATGATGATTTGCAAAAGGTGGTTCAACGGCGACCCCTTTAGCCGGACGCACGGCTTTTGGCAAATGGGCTTTTGCGGGGGGTCCTCCAGGCGCAGGCGAGGCGACCACTGCCAAAGGTCGGCTGGGCAGCCAGGCGAGGCATCCCGCGGCCGCGGGATCGGGCGGCTCCGCCGGGCTAGGGGAGCGCGGGCGTCCCGCCCGTCACCGGGAGTGTGGCCGTGGTCCCCAGATCCCGCCTTACCCCCGTGCCGGCCCGGCGGTCCCGCATGCGGGATCACCTTGCCCTGTCAACCCCGGTCGCGCGCCCTCCCCGTACC
>CAXUNV010000572.1:0-837 GCA_964252355.1 uncultured Chthoniobacterales bacterium
TATGACACTTCTGGATTTTTCCTCATCCACACAAACGGCCCTTGCCACACCTCCGTTCTCGGCAATAGTGCGAAAGGGTCTCAACGCCGGAGGTTTGCGACGCCACCGTGCCTCGCTAAGCCGGCGTTTCCAGACCTTGTCATCCCTTCAAAGGAGAGAAATGGCCAACCTTACCAAGCGGGATATCGTGGTGAAGATCAGCAACGAGACCGGCATGGTCCAACATCAGGTCTTCGAAGTCGTGCAACGCACCCTCGACATGATCACCGACAGTTTGGCCCGCGGCGAAGATGTGGAACTGCGGAACTTCGGCATCTTTGAGGTTCGCCTGACCAAAGAACGCGTCGGTCGTAACCCGAACCAACCTGGCAGCAGCTTCAAGATCCCGCCGCGCGCCACCGTCAAGTTCAAGGCGGGCAAGATCATGCGGCAGAAAGTCTCCAAGCTGTCACCGACGCTGAAGCAGGCTGAATCCGTCAAGGCCTCCGCGTTCTGACGGGACGCCCGAGCCTTTCCGCGGTCGCGGCGGACCTATTCGTCCACCGAAGCGGCCCGAGGCAAGGCCTCGGGCCCTGGCGCGTCGCCGTCGCCGGACGGTACCACCGCCGCACTGATCGAATGCCAGAGCTGGCTGTTCAACGCGTCCAGCGCCGCCGCGGTCTCGGCTTGTTTTTTGCTCGGTCCCTCGCCTAAGCCGAGCTGCACCCCTTCCCAAAAGACTTTGGCCACAAACATCTTCTGATGTTCCGGTCCGGTCTGCGACACGATTTCATAGGTCGGGCTTTTCGGAGAGATGGCTTGCAGGATTTCCTGCAATTGCCCTTTGGGGTTCACTTC
>CAXUNV010000572.1:853-3239 GCA_964252355.1 uncultured Chthoniobacterales bacterium
GTGCTGAATGTCCTCTTGCGCCTCGTCGAGGACAAACCGGCGCACCACTTCCAAGTTGCTGTCGAGGTACATGGCTCCCACCAGGGCCTCAAACGCGTCGGCGAGAATCGACGCGCGCTGGCGCCCGCCGCTGGCTTCCTCCCCCCGCCCCATCATGAGATACGTGCCCAGGCCGATGTTCATCGCGTGGACTTTCAACCCTTCGCGTGACACCAGCCGGGAGCGTAGCTTAGTCAACTGCCCTTCGCTGAACTGGGGAAACAACCGGAACAGGTGTTCGGTGAAGATCAGCTGCAGGACCGCGTCGCCCAGGAACTCGAGCCGTTGATTGTCGAAATGGTGGCGTTGCGTCTCATGTCCCAGGCTCGGGTGGGTCAGCGCCTCAGCCAACAACAGCGAGTTGCGGAACTTATAGCCGATGCGTTGTTCGAGGGGGTTCATCGATTCACGGCGGGTGTCGCCGCCAACTGCCGTCGGACGCTCCACGAGGTTAGGATGACCACCGCAGGCCCCCTGCAAGCGCCAGCCACCACCGCCCGTGGCCAACGGTTAGGAAACCGGCTGCAACGCTTCCGTCTGGGCCCCGTAGCCGAAGAGGTGCCGCTCCTTGATCATCTCTGCGACTTTGGCCGGCACCATCTTTTCCCAATCGGTGTCGCCCCGTTGGATCTTGGCGAGCACGTCCCGCGAAAAGACGTCCATGGCATGGGTATCGTAGCCGACCATGGCCGCGAGGTAGTGGTTCTCGAGCAGGTGCGCGTAGAGGTTACGCAAGTGCATGTCCACTTGCAGGTTGTTCGCGTTGATCATGACGTCCACGGCAAGCGCATGGGCGTTGGGGACCGCGGCGCTTAGGCTGGCCACCTCCCCGTCGGTGGGCCGATGACAATAGCGGTCGTAGGCGGTTTTGCGCATCGGGTAGATGTAAAGTTTTGTGGCGTTCTTGAAGAGTCGCCCGAACGATTCCAGAATGCCGCCTTCCAGGTTTTCGTAGTAACGCTCGTTGAAGACCTCCAAGAGGTTGTTGATGCCCATCGCCACGCCGATCATCTGCTTGGTGTAACGACGGAAGTAGGAGGTGAGCCGGTAAAATTCGAGGTAGTTTGAGATCAGCACGTTGTAACCCAGAGCTCCCAGGGTATCGACCCGGGCGAGGAAATCCTCGTGGTCGAGGTTCCCCGAAGCCAGGAGGTTGTGCATGGTGATCTCCATCAACACGACCGCGTCTACCCCTTGCAGCACCGGTTCTTGCAGAAACTGCGCCAGGGCGCAGGTCAGCATGTCTTGGTTGACCAACGTCGCCGGGCGGAAACTGCCGCGCTCCACCAGGATAGCCTTCTTGTAGAGGACCTCGGACGGCTGCAGCACCGCGCCTTGCGGACTGAACATGACGGCGTTCGTCAGGCCGTACTCCACGAGTTTGAGGCTCATGATCCGGTTGTCCACTTGGCTGAAGAGGGGCCCGGCGAAGTTGATCATGTCGATCTCGATCCGGTCGACCGTCAGGTTGTCCGACAACGACTGGATGAACTTGTCTTGGTCGTCCAGGTAGTAGAACGCCCCGTAGATCAGGTTCACCCCGCAGATGCCCAACGCCTGCTGCTGCAGCAGGTTCTCTTTGTCCCACATGCGGACGTGCACGATGATTTCGCTTGGCTCCGAATTGGGCGTGCCCTGGAACCGGATGCCCAGCCAGCCGTGGCACTCGTTGGTGCCTTTGTAATTGCGGGCGGACACGGTGTTGGCGAAGACGAAGAAAGTGGAGCGCTCGCCGCGGACGTCCTTGAGCCGTTGCAACAGCAGTTCGTACTCGTGGTCCAGCATCAGGTTGAGCCGCTCACGGGAGACGTACCGCGCGGTCTTGCCGTAGATCGCGTCGCTGAACTTCATGTCGTACGCCGAGATGGACTTCGCGATGGTCCCGGCAGCACCCCCGGCCTGGAAAAAGTTGCGCGCGACTTCCTGACCGGCCCCGATCTCGGCAAACGTGCCGTACTTCGCTTCGTCCAAGTTGATGGAGAGCGCCTTGCGATTCGTCGTAAGAAGTTCGGAAGACATGACGGCAATACTGTAAACGCTAACTTGTCAACGGGCGAGAAGGAACCGGCGTCCCCGGCGTTTCTTGCGCAGGGAAATCACGCGGCGGGAACGCCTCACGTTGACGCGTCACCACCGACGGTTGTAATTACCGGCGACGTGGCGTCATTTCCGGTCTCACCCAAGAAGGCCAGCGCGCTCGCCGCACGCATGCACGCGGTGGGTTGCGCGGAAAAACAGATCGAGGAAACCCTGCTCAAAGGCGGTGGCGTGGTCCTCCTGCATCAGCCGACGGGCTTGCGGATCCGTTGTTGCCAGCAGCGGAGCCAAGGCCTGAACCGGTTCTTGG
>CAXUNV010000573.1:0-3219 GCA_964252355.1 uncultured Chthoniobacterales bacterium
ACGCGGATCCGACAACGGACTTGTCGCACGTTGGCCCTGAGGTTGGCGATCTTGTTGGCCACTCTGAACGGCCTTGCCCAGCAACCGCCGCCCTCGGCCGGTGACTTCCAAAACCAGCTCCTTGCCGAGGTGAACCGGGTACGCACCGAACCAGGCGCCTACGCCGACTGGTTGGCCGCACGCCGTTCCGCCTACCAAAGCGATAAAACGCTGGTCTTGCCCGCTCAGCCGCCGCTGCAAACCGAGGAAGGGGTAAGCGCTCTGGACGAAGCCGTCAGCATTTTACGCAAGGTACCCGAACCGCTGCCGCCCCTTACGGCGGATGAAGGGCTCGCGGCAACTGCCAAAGCCTTGGCCGAAGATCAGGCTCGGACCGGTGGGATGGGCCACACCGCTAGTGACGGCAGCACGCTGGCCACACGCTTGGCCCGTCACGGCCAGTTGCAGGGCGAAGCCGGTGAGAACCTTGCCTATGGCCCGACGACGGCCGCGGAAATCGTTTTCACCTGGGTCGTCGATGACGGGGTGGCCGACCGCGGCCATCGCCAGAACCTGCTCAACCCGGCTTTCCGCTTGGCGGGTGCGGACGCCGCCCCGCACCCGCAAGGGGGCAGCGTTTGCGTGATGGACTTCGCGCAGCAGTTTGAGAACCAACGGGGGGGAGTTGAGCCGACCGCGACGGCTGCGATCGGTCCTTAACCGCTCCGTCCTTGGGCGTCGCCACCCCTGGAGGTAGTCGCGCCAGCCAAGATCGACGCGACGCGCCTACACGGAGCCTCAAAGGCCAAGGATGACATGGACCACCCTGGTGAGCGTCGCCGCGGAGAGCAACCACGTGAAAGAAGTTCCCAAGCGATGCGGCAACTTCCTTGAACGCTCCCGGCGGATGCGAACGTGGCGGGTTTCTGTTTGATCCTGGAACGGTCGGGTCGGCGTCTCAAAATGCGCCAGAAGACGCGCGCGCGCTTCCGGAAAGCCGAGGACGCTAACCAAATCGATGGTTCCATCAATGCGTTGGGTCGACCGCGCGACCGGGTCCGTGATGGCACACGACGCGTGCGAAATGAGCCTCATGGGTTGTAGAATGGTGGTTGGGTTGGAAGCAGTCGCCAGGACCAAGGAAACCTTTGGGTTTGCTGGGGCGGTCTAGACATCAACGATCTGGATTTCCGTCCGCTTCCACGTCGTATTCTGACCAGTGCTCAGAACGCCAAGGGGCGGCACGGTTCTTTTCCGCTCGCCGTTTAGAGGCGTGGTGAGCCCACCCGGAGGAGGGCAGCGCTTCAGGATTTCGGCGAAGCGCGCGTCGTACGCGTCGCAGCAGGGAGAGTCCCCGTTGGACTGCACCCATTCCGGGTGTTGGACCCGCAGCGCTTGGTGGATCTCTTGCTGAAGTTCAGCGTAAGTGAAAATGTTGTCAGGCACTGCCAGCGATCGCTGAGGTGTCGTGACCGGGGGATGGCAAGATCCGTTTAGCTCTGCGCTGGTCCGCCGACGGGTAAACGCCCGCCCGCTCTTGGTTAGGAAACAGAGCAACTCGGCTAAGCAGCTGACCGGTTCACGCCAGCCTTCCAAGACATGCCTGAGACGACTGCTCGGGACAAAGTTCATCCTTTCTCCAATGGGAGGGCGGCAGAGACTCTTGGTGGGGAGGCAGGTGGCAAAAGGCATGTCAGGTGGCGGCGGCGGACGTTCGAGGGTGCAGTGGTCCGTTTTACAACAGGTTCCTGCCCCTGTTTAAAGCAGCTTCCGGGCCAGGTGGGACGCGTTTGGTAAGTTGCCCAGGCGTGGGAAGTTACAGAACCAAACCGGAAACCGTGCGGCGGTACGAAATTGCGAACGTTCTAGAGTTCGGCCGGGTCGAAGGTTAGATCCGCGCCCAAGCGCGCGCGCTTGGGCAGTTGCGCCGGAGGATTCTGTCTATCCGGCTGAACCGGCAGTTCGCGGCTGGGAAGAGGCAGGGCGGACCGAACTGGCCCCGGGATGAAGCGGGGAGGCACCTTCCCGCGACACACCCCGCCGACGTACGAACTTTTCGTCCGGACGGAGACGATTTGTCGGACGTTCGAACTTTCCACCCTGGCCCGCTCGGGCCGCGCCTTGTCGCAACTGCGTCCCTTTCAGGATGTTGCAGGTGCCCTACAGCCTTGGCCCGGATCCTGCCTTTAGTTGGTCTGCCACCCAATGACAACCCACCTGACGACACGGACGCCGACGATCACGACCCCGGACGGGACGGAACTCTATTACAAAGATTGGGGCGAGGGCCCGCCCGTGGTCTTCAGCCACGGGTGGCCGCTCAGCGCGGACGCCTTCGAGGACCAGATGTTCTATTTGGCCTCGCGGGGTTACCGCTGCATCGCCCACGACCGCCGCGGCCACGGTCGGTCGAGCCAACCCTGGCACGGCAACGACCTGGACACCTACGCCGACGACCTTGCGACGGTCATCGAGACGCTCGACCTACGGGGCGCAACGCTGGTTGGACACTCCACCGGCGGTGGTGAAGTCACCCGTTACCTCGGCCGGCACGGCACGGCGCGCGTGGCCAAGGCGGTGCTGATCAGCGCGATCCCGCCGCTCATGTTGAAGACCGAGAAAAACCCGGGCGGCCTCCCCCGAGAGGTGTTCGACGGCCTGCGCGCAAACGTCGCTGCCGACCGCGCGCAGTTCTGGAAAGACCTCAGCCTGCCGTTTTATAGTTACAACCGGCCGGGTGCGAAAGTCTCGGAAGGCGTGCGTGAATCCTTCGTGCTCCAGGGGATGCTGGCCGGTTTTCCCGCCGCTTACTTTTGCATCGAGGCATTCTCCGAGACAGACCTCACCGAGGATCTCGAAAAATTCGACGTGCCGACCTTGATCCTGCACGGCGACGACGACCAGATCGTGCCGATCGGCGCTTCGGCCCTGCGCTCGTCCAAATTGATCAAGGACGCCCAGCTCAAGGTCTACCCCGGCGCGCCCCATGGCATGTGCACCACGCACAAGCACGAGGTCAACGAGGACCTGCTGGCTTTCCTCCGGGTCTGACCATGACCGGCGCCCGCTTGCCTCGCTTCACCCGAGCGTCCCTCGCCCGGGCGCCGCACCGCCGTGGAGGTGAAAAAGCCAGCCGCGCCCCTGGCAGCCCGCAGCAAAACGTTGGCAACCGAGCTCGTGGCGTGCGGTCGCCCCGAGCGCGAGAGCCATCGATGACCACAGATCCCCAGGACATTCCCC
>CAXUNV010000574.1:0-3207 GCA_964252355.1 uncultured Chthoniobacterales bacterium
GGTCGTTCTGGAGGGGTAGGCGGTGTGAGATTATGATCGTCGTGTCGATTTGGTGGTCTGCGATCTTCTGTACCAGGGGACGCAAGTACCGGTGCACGTGCGTTTGGCCCATTTTGAAGGTCAAGCCTTTGTTGAAGGCGGCGCCCAGCGGGATCTTGTCCACGAACCCCCCGTAAACTCCCGCCAGGGAGACGGTGCCGCCCTTGCGGCAGGCGGTGATGGCTTGACGGACGACGTTCGGCCGGTCGGTCTCAGCCCGTAACGTGTGCTTTACCTTGTCGTACGCGCCCTCGAGTCCCAACCCGTGCGCTTCCATCCCGACCGCGTCCATGCAGGAATCCGGTCCCCGACCGCCGGTCATCTCGCGCAAGGTTTCGATCGCGTTCTGCTTCTGCGTGTTGATCGTTTCCGCCCCGGACGCTTCGGCCATCTTTAAGCGGCGCTCGACGAGATCGATCGCGATCACCCGGCCCGCACCCAGCAGAAAGGCGCTTTTCACGGCCAATAAACCGACCGGTCCGCATCCCCAGATGGCCACGGTGTCGCCCGGTTGGATGTGGCAGTTTTCCGCCGCCATGTAGGCCGTGGGGAAAATGTCCGTGAGAAAGAGCACCTGCTCATCGCTCAAACCGTCTGGGACCTTGAACGGACCGACGTCTGCAAAGGGTACCCGGACGTACTGCGCCTGACCACCGGCATACCCGCCGAACAAATGCGAATACCCGAACAGCGCCGCAGGCGAGTAACCCATCAGCTTTTCCACCATTTGGGCGTTATGGTTGGGGTTCGAGTTGTCGCACAACGACCAGAGGTCGTGCTCGCAAAAGTAGCAGTGCCCGCAGGCGATGGGAAACGGGACGACCACACGGTCACCCAACTGGAGGTTTTTCACCGCCGGCCCCAACTCGACGACCTCCCCCATGAACTCGTGACCCAAGATGTCTCCGGGCAACATGGAAGGGATGTAACCGTCGTAGATGTGCAGGTCAGATCCGCAGATCGCCGTCGACGTCACTTTGATGATGGCGTCGCGCGGGTTGAGGATCTTTGGGTCGGGAACTTCCTCGACCGAAACGTGCTTAATGCCTTGCCAACAGAGCGCTTTCATGAATGAACCTTTTTATGGATGGCGACGGCTGCCTCAGTGCCCCCGCCCGCTCGGCTGCCCTTCGGTCGTCGCGACCTCGCCAGTTTCCGCGAGCATCTTCAGTTGGCGCAGCGTGAAGGCGAGCCACCCTTTCTCCACGAGTTTGCCCAACGGCGTCGGGAGATCCCCTTTGGGCGCCGGGGAGAGTTTACCGGTGACCAGCACCCCGCGCGGTGTTTCTTGGAATCCGAGGTGAACGCGGCCGAGACTCTCGTTGGAGTCGAAGGTTGAAAAATCGTAAGAGACCTCGCCCTGCCCCCGGCTGACCCGGCCGTGGATCGGATCGGTCGACTTCCCAAACGCCGAGAAGCGTAGGGCAAAGCTGCCGTCCTCTTCGCCCCGGCAATCCTCGGCTCGCGCGAGGATCTTGCCCAGCTGCTCCGGATCCGCGGCCAACGCGGCGAGGTCTTCGGCCGAGCGGCCGTTGATCAACGTCGTTTTTTCCACGCCTTCAGCGTGCGCCCCCTCCGCCGCGGCGGCTTTGCGGCGCGTCAAGTAAACGCCCAAAGCCACGCCACCGGAGAGGACCAGGGCGGTCCCTAGCTGCGACGAGAGCTGTTTCGATTTGCGGGGTGGGTGGAGAAGGATCATAGGGGCGAACCTGTTCGCGAGAGACGGCGTCGCCGGTTGGGAACAGGTGTGGAACAGAAAGACCCGAAGGGAAGAGCGGCGGGCGGGACTCCACCTTCCGGGGGGAGGACGGATCTCGCGGGTCTTATGCGGGCTCGTGCCGCTGGCAGACGGGGGCGTCTGCCCCCGCCGGGGAGGTCGGCACCGGCCCTTTTTGAAATGCGCTTAGCGAACGCTACCCCGTCCGCACCCGACACGCGAATGCCGCCGCCCAAGCGTCGGCCGCCAGCGTCCGGCCGTCACACCGTCCGCCCAACCCGTGTCCTTCGAGGCTTTCCCACCCTTGACCGAGCGCGTGACTGACCGGTTCGCGACCGAAGTTGAAGAGCGCGGCAACCGTCTCGCCGGCGTGCGTCCGCTCCAGATGCACGGCCGCTTCGCCGACCCGCCCAAAGTTCATGCGACCAGCGCGCAACGGCGTCGACCCGTTGCGCCAGCGCGTGAACGCGCGGACGAACCCAAGGAGCGAGTGGGCACGGGCGCTCTGGCGATCGACGGCCAATTCCAAGTGTTCGGCCGGCACGGGCAGCCAGGGCGCACCGTCCGTGAACCCAGCGTTCGGTTCATCCGCGGCCCACGGCATCGGCGTGCGGCACCCGTCCCGTCCGACGTAGTCGGGGTAAAAGGTTTTGCCGTACGGGTCTTGGATCTGGGCGAAGGTCAACTGCGCCTGAGTCAGGCCAAGCTCGTCGCCTTGGTAAAGGCAGACGCAGCCCCGTAAGCTGAGGAGAAACGCGAGCGTCAGCTCGGAGAGCCGCTGACGATCTTCGGGGCTCAGCGTCCCGGTAGGCCATCGGGAGGCGAACCGCTCAATGTCGTGGTTGCCGATCGTCCAGGTCTGCCAGCCGTCCGGGTTGATCCCGTGGCCGCGTTCGACCACGGACAGAAACGTGCCGATGTCGAAAGGGTTCTGGATCAGGTCGAAGTTGTACGCGGTGTGCAGCCGCGTCTGCCCGGAGTACTTCGCGCCCACGACGGCACCGTCGACGTCGGCGACTTCGCCCATGAGGAAGCTGTCGCGATACCGGTCGGAGAACGCCCGAAGCTTCTCTAAAATCCCGATCTCGCTCGGCTGGTCACGGTCGAAGAGGTGCTCTTGGAAGAGGAATGGGTTAAGCCCGGGTCCGACGACGGCGGGAACGGGGGACTGCCGGCCCCGGGGCGGGTTGTCCCGCAAATCCTCGTCGTGCGTCATCGACGTGATGGCGTCGAGCCGCAGCCCGTCAACGCCGAGGTCATACCAGAATCCGATGGCGTCGCAGATGGCTGCGAACACCTCGGGCTCGTGGTAGTTCAAGGTCGGCTGCGCCGGCAGGAACGCGTGGTAGTAGTACTGTCCGCGTCGCGGTTCCCATTGCCACGCGCTGCCGCCGAAGACCGAGAGCCAGTTGTTGGGCGGGGTGCCGTCCCGTTTCGGGTCGGCCCAGACG
>CAXUNV010000575.1:0-3207 GCA_964252355.1 uncultured Chthoniobacterales bacterium
GCTCTGCCCTTGCACGGTCCAGGCCGCCCCCGTCGGGCTGGTTTCAAACAACATTTGGCCGGTAGCCGCCGCGTGGCGCAAACGCCAATACTGGTGCGCGCCGGCATCATAGGGGAGGGACGCGCCGGTTTTGGCGCCGGCCACCATGGATTGCAGGTACAGGTTGCCGCCTTCGACGATGAAGCGGTACCAGTTCTGCGCATCGGCGGCCAGGACGAAAGAGGTGTCCGTGTCGCCGCTGCCCGCGGCGGCCTGCACTACTTGCACGCTCAGGGCCGCGTCGGTCATGTCCAAGGGAGTCAAGGCTTGGTAGCCGTTATAGTTCAGGCCGGACAAACCGGCGAGCGGGGTAAGGGCAAGCTGGCCGTTGCCCGGCTGCACGGGAAGCTGTGAATTTTGGCTCCCGGCGGCTTGATCGGGAACACAGGCGCACCAGCGGGTGGGATCCATCGCACTTGTCAGGAACGAGTCGACGGCGCCGATGGAGACAACTTCCAAAGCGCCGGTGGCTGTTTGCGAACGGCTGTCGGTCACCTGCACCGTGAGCGGAAACGTGCCCGCGCTTGGGGGCGTGCCGGCCAGTTGCCCGGCCGCGCTCAGCGTCCAGCCGGACGGCAGCGCCCCGCTCGTTACGGCCCATTGATACGGCGCCGCCCCGCCGTTCGCGGCGAGCGTCTGGGTGAACGACGTGCCGACAACACCGGCGGGGAGCACGGTCGTGGTCACCGAAAGCGAGGAGCCGCTGCCGCCGCTGCCGCCTGAGGCGGTCTCGACCAGCAAGGGCAACGAAGTCGTGGCCGTGTTCCCGGCGCTGTCCACGACCATTACGGTGAGGGAACTGGTTCCCGCCGCAACCGGCACGCCGCTGAGCACGCCCGCCGAACTCAAAGCCAGGCCGGCGGGCACAGCGGACGCCGACCAGACATAGGGCGCGCTGCCGCCCGCGATCGCGAGTTGCGCGGGCGCATAGGCGCTGCCCACGGTGGCGTTCGGCAGGGAAGAGGTGGTAATGACCACCGGACTGGTGAGGGCGGCGAGCACGTTCTTGGTCAACTGCTGGGCGGCGGCGCTCAAGTAAGACGGACGCAGGGCGGGCGCATTGAAGTCGTCCAGCCCCCAGCTCCAGAACATGGAACCGGTGGCAAACACGTTCGCGCGCCCGTTGGCATACCAGGTCACGTTGGCGTTACAAGCCGTGGACTGGCAGGCGAACCCGGGCGGGTTGTCGACATCGGCGGGAAAGCCGATCGGCGAACTCGCCAGCACCACCGTATTGGCAGGCGAGACGCCGGGCACGTAGGCATCCACTTCGTAGCCGAGCAGGCCGCGCAGGTGATCGCCGTTGTGCAGGCCGGTGCCGTTCAGGAGCCAATGCGAGGCGTTCGCGATCACGATGTCGCTCGTGACCGGGTCGCCCACGTACTCCACCCCGAGCAGGCCCGCTTCGGGCAGGTTGACCGGATGGCTGCGGAAGTTGACGGTCGCTAGCGGCGGGTTGGTATAGTAGAGCGGGTCGTTCGACGGGGCGTCGGATTTATAGCAGACCATGACGCGATCGCTGTTGCCAGAAGCATCGGCTTCGAAACGCACCTGCCAGTACATGGTGTTGGCGGAGAAGAAGGCGGCATTCACGCCCGCGCTCAGGGCGCTTTGCAGGTTCTGCACCATGGGCAGGGACCAGTACTCGTTGTGGCCCACCGAGAGAAAGGCCTTGTGGTTGCGCAAGACGGCCGGGTTCTCGTGCTGATCCAGATCCGTGAGGTAAGTCACGTCATAGCCGTTCTTTTCCAGCCAGCGCACCATGTTGTATTCAAAGCCGGCGGCGGGAATCGGATAGCCGCGATTGGGACCCGGCTGCAGATTCGCCAGATACTCGCCCGCGCCGACCCCGGAGGCGGCTCCGGGACTGCTGTCGGCGTAGCTGTAGCCGAGCACATAGGGACGGTTGAAGGAAACTTTCCATCCCCGTCCGCCGGGCGCCCAGTCGTAGAGCGATTTCCCGCTGCCCCCGCCGGGCCAGAAATTATAAGCCTGAAAGGTGGTGACGCTGGACTCAAAGACCAGATCCGAGGCCCGGCTGTCGTCGCGCACGATAAAGAGGATGTAGCTTTGCTTGCCGCTGACCGCGCCGGTGAGCTTGGCGAGATAGACGCCGCTGGTCCAGGTCGTGGGAACGGTCAAGGTGTAGGCGCTGCTCCATTGGCAGTTGATGAGGCCCGTCACGGGATCGGGATCGGGGGTGGGCTGAAGCGCGCCGGGCAGGCCGGCGACGCTCGTCAGCAGGCGCGCGCCCAGGCCGGCGTACCAGCCGGAGCGGTACACCTGCAGGGTGAAGGCGGGATCGCTGGTGCTGACAAAGAAGCGGAGGGAGCCGCCGAGATTGACGCTGGTGAGCGAGGCGTAGCCTTCGATCTCGCGGTGGGTGGCCGGGTTGGTGAGCTGCCAATCGGCGGCGCCGGGCTGCGCATTTTCCCGCTGCACGGCATTCTCCGCATAGCCCAACCCACCGCCCAGAAGACAAATCAGAATCGTTTTCCAGATATGGGAGAAATGCGACGTACTTTTCGTGTAAAGCCTGGTGAATTTCATGGGAAAACCCGGTCCAATTTGAGTTAAGCGGAATTGCAAACAAATGGAAATTCCTCTCAGGTATGAGCGGGTGGGAGGAAGTACGGGGCGTACGTCCTACTCCGAACTTTTAAGCCAAAGCGGCACAATAAAAATATGAACGCTCCAACACGAACTGAATCGGACAGCATGGGGCCGATTGAGGTGCCCTCCCATCAATACTGGGGAGCGCAAACGCAACGTTCTCTGATTCACTTCGATATCGGCGACGACCGCATGCCGCCGGAACTTATCCGCGCCTTCGGAGTCCTGAAAAAGGCGGCCGCCCTGGTGAATTATGATCTCGGCAAACTGGACGAAGAGAAAACAAAGCTCATCACGGAAGCCGCTGACGAAGTCATCTCCGGCCAATTAGATGTCGAGTTTCCCCTGCGTATCTGGCAAACCGGCAGCGGAACCCAAACCAACATGAACGCCAACGAGGTCATATCCAACCGCGCCATCGAACTCGCGGGCGGAGTCATGGGAAGTAAAAAACCCATTCATCCCAACGACCACGTCAACATGTCGCAATCTTCCAACGATACTTTTCCAACCGCCATGCACATTGCCGCCGCCGAACAAGTGCAGCGTGAGCTA
>CAXUNV010000576.1:0-3204 GCA_964252355.1 uncultured Chthoniobacterales bacterium
TCCCCGCGCCGCCCGTGGAGGGCGCCGGGCCAAACGCGCCTTAGATCGAACATAAGGTCACGCAGGGAAGCAAGGAGGGGCGGGATCTCGCGGGTGACCAGGCATGGGGGCGCCGCCCCCTCCCGCATTTCTCATTTTTCATTTGGCCTTGGTCATCGCGCAGCGCGGCCCCACCGCAGGCACCGGGGCGGCCCGTCGGTCCGAGCGCCGCGCCAGACAAAATCTCCCGTCGCAAAGACCTCTGCTTCCGGCAAATGCGGTTGACGTCCCTCGCCCGGTCCCACTAGGATTCCGGCTTCGATCCGCCAGTAGCACCTTTTAGCGGTCAGCACCTCCGGCGTTAACGGGGGTGTGGCATCGACACGTCAGAGGCGCACTTGGCGGCTTTGGCGCGGGCCGAGCATCGCGATTGCCCCCGATTTGCCCAAGTCCGTCAACCAAACTGTTCAGCATTAACCCCCCACGAAATGACCATTCCCATGATCCCATCGACCGGCGTTAAGTTGGCCTTCAGCCTCTTGGCAGCGAGCGTGCTCGCCGTGCCGGCCTTCGCCCAAGGCAAAAAGCTCGACGCCGTCGCGGTGACGGTGGGCGACCTTGGCAACCCATTCTTCGTCCAGATCGCCCACGGGGCAGAAGCCAAAGCCAAAGGAATCAACGGAAAAGTCAAGTTTACGTCCGAATCCAGCGGGTACGACGTCAATACCCAAACCAACCAGATCGACAATTTCATCTCTTCGGGGGTGAACCTCATCTTGTTAGGCGCCGCCGACAGCCAAGGGATCGCCCCGGCGGTCATGCGCGCGAAGCAGGCGGGCGTCGTGGTGATCGCGGTCGACGTGGGTGCCGAGGGCGGCGTGGACGCGACGGTGACCTCCAACAACAAGCAGGCCGGGGAGGAGGACGGCAAATTCCTGTCTGACCGCCTCAAGGGCAAGGGTCAGATCGTCATCGTCAATGGTCCGCCGGTGACGGCCGTCACGGACCGGGTGGCTGGGTTCATGGAGGAGGTCAAAAAACACCCGGACATCAAAATTTTGTCCCAAGACCAGAACGCGGGCGGCAGCCGCGACGGCGGCCTGAGGGTCATGAGCGACCTGCTGACGGCCTTCCCCAAGGTTGACGCGGTCTTCGCCATCAACGACCCGACGGCCATCGGCTGCGACCTGGCGGCCAAGCAGGCCCAGCGCAAGGATTTCTTCATCGTCGGGGTCGACGGTTCGCCCGACATCGTGCCGTCGCTCAAAGACCCCAACAGCCTGATCGCGGCCACGGCGGCGCAGGATCCCTACGCGATGGCGCAAGAAGCCGTCCAGATCGGCTATGACATCATGCAGGGCAAAAAACCCAAGGAGGCGCTTACGCTCATCCCGGTCGGGCTCATCACCAAAGACAACGTCGGCCGCTACGCCGGGTGGACTAAGTAAGGATGAACGGGCGGGCACCGTCCGGGCGCGCGGGGAAACGCCAATGCCCCGGGCGGTCGGCCGGGGTGCGGGCACCGGCGGAGAGGCTACGACGAAAGCCTCGCCCGGCGCCTGCCGCACGGGGCGTTGAACTCCGTTTTTAGCACACCGAAAACGAAGCGGGCACCCCCGGCGAAGCCCAAGCTTTTTCGTGGTGAATGGACCAGAGGTATGAAGCAGAAAACCTTCCAACAGGAAACGCTCGCCATCGTCATGGGCGGTGGGGCCGGCACCCGGCTGTTTCCTCTGACGCAGCAGCGCGCAAAGCCGGCGGTCCCGCTCGGCGGTAAGTACCGTTTGGTGGACATTCCGATCAGCAACTGCCTGAACAGCGGTTTTCGCCAGATCTATGTGCTAACCCAGTTCAACAGCGAGTCGCTGCATCGTCACATCGGCGCGAGTTATAAGTTTGACCAGTTCAACGAAGATTTTGTCGAGGTCCTGGCGGCGCAACAGAAACCGGAAACGGCGCGCTGGTACCAGGGCACGGCGGACGCCGTCCGCCAAAACCTGCGTGAATTTCTCGACCGGCCTTACCGGTACTACCTCATCCTGAGCGGCGATCAACTCTACCGCATGGATTACGGTGACCTGCTGCGGGCGCACCTCCAAAACGGCGCCGACGTCACGCTCGGCACCACCCCGGTGGACCGCGCGGCCGCCTCGGGTTTTGGCATTCTGCACAGCGACGCCAAGCGGCGCATCTTCCGCTTTGAAGAAAAGCCGAAAGACCCCAAGCTTTTGGACGAGCTGCGGATCCCGCCTAACCTGCTGGAAGAATTGGGTCGATCCCGAGATGCCGAGTTGTACCAGGGTTCAATGGGCGTCTACGTGTTCAATCGCGAGATCCTGTTGGAGGCGTTGGATAACGACAAGGATGATTTCGGCAAACACATCATCCCTGACCTGTTGGGAAAACGGCGGGTTTACGCCCACCTCTTCGGAGGCTACTGGGAGGACATCGGGACGGTGCGCGCGTTCTTCGAAGCCAACTTGGCCCTAGCCGACACGGTGCCGGCCTTCAACTTCTTCGACCGGCGGAACCCGATTTCCACCCACGCCCACTTCTTGCCGGCGAGCAAAGTCAACGCCGCGGACGTGCGTCACGCGATCATCGCTGACGGTTGCCTCATCATCGGGGCACGGGTCGACCGCGCCGTCATCGGCGTCCGCAGCATCATCGCGAACGGGGCCACCCTTCGCCGTACGGTGATGATGGGGGCGGACTATTACGAGGACGAGGTGCCGGCACCCCAGCCGGCGAGTCCGCCGCTGGGCGTCGGGCGAAATTCCCTTATCGAGGGGGCGATCATCGACAAGAACGTCCGCATCGGACAAGACGTCGTCATCACCCCCGACGGCAAACCGGCCGATGTGGACGGCAAAAACTACTTCATTCGGGATGGCGTGGTGGTGGTGCCCAAAGGGGCGGTGATCCCTGACGGCACCCACATCTGACCAAACGTCTGGCAGAACGGTTCGCGGCCCGCGTGCGAAAAATCCCTGGGGGGAGAGTTTCACCTTTGGCGGAGGGATGAACCTGGACCTAACCAACCAAATGGCAAGGCGCCACTCCGTTAGCTGCCGGGCGACCGCTCCCGCCGCCGCCGCCGGGTTCATGGCCGGTGCCTGTTCCGTTTCGGGTCTCTCGCGACGGGATCCTTGGCCAGGAGCACCACCCGGCCGCGCCGTCACCCGTAGCGTCATCCCGCCCCTGCATCCCCACCCTCGCACACCC
>CAXUNV010000577.1:0-3203 GCA_964252355.1 uncultured Chthoniobacterales bacterium
CCACCAGGGCCGACAACTCGCGGGAACCAAACGCCCAGAGCGCCGGGAGGTCGAGGTGTTGAGCCAACACTTTTCCGAGTTCCAGGGGATGGCCGGTGACGATGTTCACGGCCCCAGCCGGGACGTCGCTCGTCTCAAGTAGGCTGTAGAAGTCGGTGGCGAGGAGGGGTGCGCGCCAGGAAGGCACCACGACCACGCGGTTGCCCATCGCCAGGGCGGGCGCCAGCAGCGACACCAAGGCAAGCAGCGGCCGCTCGGCCGGGCAGATCACGCCGAGCACACCCCACGCTTCAGGCATCGCCAGCGTGACGTTGCGCTGAGGCACACCGTGCACCGCGCCGTCGTATTTGTCGGCCCAGGCGGCGTAGTAGAAGAGGCGTGCAACCGACGAGAAAACCTCAAACGACGCATCCTCGTCGGAGGGGCGCTCAACGCCGCCAAACGGGCCGCAAAACCCTCCGCACGCGCCGATAAATTTTCCGCCAGGTAGTAAAGCACCTGCGCGCGCCCGTGAGCGGTGGCCCGCGACCAGCCGCCCGCTTTGTGCGCCGCTTCCACGGCGTTGCGCACGTCCTTGCGGTTGCCCAACCCGGCCTCGCCCACGGGCTGGCCGTGGGAGCCGCGGACCCGGAAGCTGTAACCACTATCCGGGCGCACCTGTTTGCCGCCCACGTAAAGTTTGGGCGTCCGGTCGATGTCCGCGGGGTTGGCCCCGTCGCCATTCGCGCCAGGGAGCACCCCGTCCGCCCACAAACCGGCCTCCAACGACACCGCCGCTTCCGCGTCGTCTCCAGTGGGGAGGCCGCGCGCCCACCAGCCCGGCGCCAAGTACTCGTGCATGCCTTCGGCGCCGCCTTCCCGGCCGAAGCCGCTCTCCCGGTAACCGCCGAACCCGGCCGCCGCATCGAAGAGGTTGGTGCAATTCACCCAAACCACCCCGGCTTTCAGCTTGGGCGCAACGTCCAGGCAAAGGTTGACGTTCTCGCTCCAGACGGTGGCGGCCAAGCCGTAAGGGGTGTTGTTGGCCAACTCAACCGCCTCTTCCGGCGTGCGGAATGTCATGGCCACGACCACCGGACCAAAAATTTCCGTCTGCGCGAGCAGCGACGCCGGCGAGACGTCGGTGAACAGGGTGGGCGGGAAGAACCACCCTTCGGTCGGCACGGCCCAACTCGGTTGCCAACACTCGGTGCCTTCCGCCTTGCCCTGCTCGACTAGGCGCGTGATGCGCTCGAGTTGGACGGGCGCAACGATCGCGCCGAGGTCGATCGCCTTGTCGAGCGGATCACCCACCCGCAGGTTCTCCATGCGTTCCTTTAGTTTGCGGATCACCTGGGGAGAGACGCTCTCTTGGATCAGCAACCGGCTGCCCGCCGTGCAGACTTGGCCCTGGTTGAACCAGATGGCGTCGACCACGCCTTCGATCGCACCGTCGAGGTCGGCGTCGTCGAAAACGAGGAACGCCGATTTGCCGCCGAGTTCCAACGACAGCTTCTTGCCCGACCCGGCCGTGGCGCGCCGGATCGCCCTGCCGACCTCGGTTGACCCCGTGAACGCCACTTTGCGCACGCCCGGGTGGCGGACCAGCTTGTCGCCGGTGGAGCCGTCGCCAGTGACCAAGTTGAACACGCCCGGCGGCAACCCAATCTGGGCCGTCAACTCCGCGAAGAGCAGGGCGGTCAAGGGCGTGAACTCGGCCGGCTTGAGCACGACCGTGTTGCCCGCCGCCAACGCTGGGGCCACCTTCCACGACAGAAGCAGCAGCGGGAAGTTCCACGCGATGACCTGACCGCAGACCCCCACCGGTTCGTACCCGGGAAACCGGTCGTCGCGCAGTTCGGCCCAACCCGCGTGATGGTAAAAGTGCCGCGCGACGAGCGGCACGTCGACGTCACGCGATTCCCGGATTGGCTTCCCGTTGTCGAGCGACTCGAGCACGGCAAAGAGGCGCGAGTGCTTTTGGATCTGGCGGGCAATTGCGTAAAGGTGCCGCGCCCGGGCGTGACCGGGCAACGCGGACCAAGTGGGGAAAGCCTTTTCCGCGGCCTGCACGGCGGCGTCCACCTCCGCGTCGCCGCACGCTTTGACCCGGGCGAGGACCGTGCCGTCGCGCGGGTTGACCGTGTCGAAAAGGGCGTCGTTTGGTGCCGGGACTCCGAACGCGCCCTCGATGAAAGGGCCGAAGGTGCGGTGGTGGCGTTCCAACCACCCTTGCGCCAGGTCGTCAGCTTCGGGGGCCGGCCCGTACTCCATGGTTTCAAAGATTTCGAGGACTGAAGGCATGAGGTTAACCCAACGGATGGCGGTGGTTGGCGGAGTAGGCGCCGGTGACGTGGTGTTCGAGTTGGCGCTCGATGTCGGTCAGGAGCGAGGAGGCGCCGAAGCGGAAGAGGTTGGGTTCCAGCCAAGGACGCCCCAGCTCTTCCTTCATGAGCGCAAGCCAGGTGAGCGCGTCTTTGGCTGTCCGGATGCCGCCGGCGGGTTTAAACCCCACCGCGTACCCCGTCCGTTCCCGGTAGTCACGGATCGCCCGCACCATGGTGAGGCTCACGGGCAGCGTCGCGTTCTCCGGTTCCTTGCCCGTGGACGTCTTGATGAAATCCGCGCCGGCCATCATCGCGACGAAGCTGGCCCGCGCGACCGTGCGCAACGTGCCCAGCTCTCCGGTGGCCAGGATGACTTTGAGGTGCGCCTCGCCGCACGCTTGGCGGAACGCGGCGACCTCGTCGTACAACGCCTGCCATTCGCCCGTGAGCGCCAAATGCCGGCTGATCACCACGTCGATCTCGCGCGCGCCCTGCTCGACGGCGTACCGGATCTCCTCCAGGCGCACGCGTAGGGGTGTCAAGCCGGCCGGGAACCCGGTGGCCACCGAGGCGACCGGGACCGAGGTGGCGCGCAACGCCCGCACGGCGTACGGCACCATGGCCGGGTAAACGCAGACGGCGCCCACCGTCAGGTGCAAGCTACGGACGCCCAGCGCCTCCACGAGGTCTGGGCGGACCGGTTGCGCCGCTTTTGCGCAGAGGCGTGCAACTTTGCCGGGCGTATCGTCTCCCGCAAGGGTGGTCAGGTCCATGCAGGTGACGGCTTTAAGCAGCCAAGCGGCTTGCCACTGCTTCTTCACGGTCCGGCGCGCGGCCAACGTCGCGGCGCGGCGTTCGGTCGCGCTCCGGTTCACCTGCACTCCGCGGACCCAACCC
>CAXUNV010000578.1:0-3192 GCA_964252355.1 uncultured Chthoniobacterales bacterium
CGGGATCGGCACCTCCAGGACTTGCCACGCTCCGCGTAGCGTTGCGGGCAGGGGACGCCCACCTTCCGACGGAGGCCGGAGCTCGCGGGCGACGCCGGTGGGGCGAAAACCCGGCCGCCTGCGCCGGGCGGCTTGCGCGACGGACGCTCGGCGGGCGGTTTGAGCCGGCCGGAATAATTCTACGGGCCGGGCCGCCTGACGATCGGCAGCGCAAGGCGGTTCATGCCTGATGCCGGGGCGGGAACGATGGTGGAAAACGCCTTCAGGGTGAGGGCACCGGCTCAGACCGCCCGGCAGCCCTCCCCACTGAATGGCTGCTTGATCTTGCCGGCCGGGTCTTCGCCCCACCGGCGTCTCACACGTCAGCCAACCCTCCCTTGCTTCCCCAACCAAAGACCAGGGAGGAGGGACCAGGAGCGCGGAACCTTCGCTCCGGGTCTTTTGCCTCACCGGCTCACCCTAACGCCCGTCTGCGCCTCTCTCGGAACCGGCAACGCCCAACCCGTCCCGGCGTCGCTCAACGCGCCAGATCAGGAAAACGAAATCGGGCGCCGCGCGTCGCGCCCGCCCCGTTCGCCCGTGACCAGGAGACGTGGCGGTCAGCTTCGTGGCAACTCGACCAAGGGGGTCTTGCGCATTTCCGTCTGTTGATCGCCTTGGATGGCCTGGACACGTTGCAACGCTTGGTCGACGGCGGCTTTGTCGGGCAAAAAGGTGTAGGTGATGTCGAAGTGACGCTGTTCTTTGGGACCGATCGTCGGTACGCGATGCAGCGCCCGTTGGTAGCTGCGGTTGTAAGCAAAGCTGGTGCCTGGCTCCATCCCGGTGACGTAACCTTGGGTCATGGTGTCGGTGTTTTTCCAAAGGGAGAACACCGGCAATTGCCCGATGTTGAAACCCATGCTGAACCCCTGCTCGCCGGCCGCGTTGGCCAAGACCGCCAAAGTCTCGCCTCGCGCATCGCCGTAAGGCACGACGTTGAGGACGGTCTCGTCGTAGTCGCGTGTCGGGGGTTTGTAGGTCTGCCAATCGTCCATTTCCGAGATGGCCCTTTCGTTGAACGGCGAGACTTGTTGGACCGGCGCGCTGAAGCGGGCGCCCGGATCCAGCAACGGCGGGCCGAAATTGCTGTGGTAAAGCGCTTCGTACTCCTTCGGGTAGTCGCCCTGGTTGGTCAGGGTGTCGTGTAAACTGAAGCTGACCGCGCCGGGTTCCGTGCTCAGTTCGGTCGCAATGACGAAATTGACTTTTTTGAACGCCTGCTCCTTCAGTTCGCCGCGAAGGCGGATGACGTACGGCGGTTGCTCGTCGATGCTCAACACCACCCTGGAAGCCGGGATGTTAGCCGCCAAACCGTGCAAAGGTAGCATGACTCCCTCATCCATCCCGGGATGGCCTACCCATTCATAGCCGCACCGAACGACCAACTCATTGAAACCCTCCAACCAACCTACCCCTCCACGACCTCCCAACTCGAGGAAAGCCGGATTAACCACCTCGCTGACCGGTGATTTCCAGCCGATCCGCACCTTGCCGACATAGGCTTCCAATACGTTCATACCGCGGGTGGGCACCACCGAGACTTTCATGGCACCTGTGTCGATGTCGACCACGGAGACGCCTTCCTGACGTCCGCCATGCAGGGTGCGCATGCGGACAGAGAACGGCGTGTCGGTGTTCAAGCCAAGCTCCTGACTGGTGATGGCCCAATTCTGCGGGGCAGTGTCCGTGTCTAACAAAACGCGTTCCCACGCGGAGGCGTGCGGCGCGACTGAGGCAGTACCCAGAGCGACGAGGGGGATGATCGCTTTCATGAGAGTCGGTTAAAGCATCTTTTTCTCAACGGGGCGAGAGGATTGAGAGGAGACGGGCCGAAACGGTGAACAGAACTGCACAAAGCGCCCGCCGTGGCCTACACCGGACCTTCAAATCAGGAAGCCGCCACCGCTTTGCTCCGCAACCGGCTGACCGTCTCGGGTTGGGCGACACGGCAACTGGAAGGAGGCAAGCCGCGGGCCAGCAGTTCCACGTCCGCCAGCACCATCCGACCGATTTCATGGAACGCCTCCGGCATGCCCCCCGCCCGGTGAGCTGAGAGCACCACGTCCGGCAGATCCCGGATCGGGTGGTTTTTTGCGAAGGGCTCTTCCGGAAACACGTCCGTGGCGACCTTCAAACGACGGGTGCGGGCCGCCTCGGTGAGCGCGTCAAAGTCCACCACCGCCGCCCGGCTCATGAGCACAAACAAACCACCCGGCCGGATCAAGGCCAGTTCGCGGGCGCCCAGAAAGCCCTGGTTCTCCGAGGTGGCGCTGGCGAACACAAACACGGCGTCCGAGCCCGACAGAACTTCGTCCAGGTCTGCGGGCACGCACTCGTGCAGCCGGACCTCACGTTCCGGCAACCACGGGTCATAAACCATGACTGGGCAGCGGAACGGGCGAACCAAGGGACGGAAAGCACGGCCTAGGTCGCCGAACCCAATCAGGCCGACGCGGCAACCTGTGAACAGGAAAGCGTCACCGTTGCTGGCCAGACCGTACGCCTCCAGGCGCTCGCGGAAGGCGCGGTCGTTCCGGCTGATGCCCCGGGCCAGATCGAGCGCCAGTGCCAGCGCCACCTCAGCGACCGCTACCGCGAAAGCGGGACTCGCCACCAGCACGCGGATGCCGCGTGAGAAGCAATACGCATAATCGATGTTCGGCAGGAAATTACCTTCGACGTTGAAGATCGCCCGCAGCTTCCGTGCACGTTCCAGGCGTTCCCGAGGCAGGTCCGTTTGACCGATCAGGACGTCCGTTTGCGGCAACGCCTTTTCGAGCACCTCGCTCGGCATGGGGCCTGCGTCATACGCGGTGAGTTCGGCCAACGTGGACAGTCGGCGCCGCGATGCCTCATCGAAGATGAGGTCAAACGTGCGCGGTTGCGGGTCAACGAGGATATTTAACTTGTCCATCGGCCGGCAAAAGCATTTCCGCAAAATGCCGACGGGGTCCGCTTGACAAACTGCGTTCACACGGCCCGCAGCTGTGCCCAGGCATGGTTTGCTCCTGACCGATTCGGCAGCGTCGGTCACCCGGCCGGATCGTTGCTGCCCCCCACCCTGCTCGCGCCAAGTTTAACGACGCTGGTTCAGAAATTTTGTGGCCGCCATGGCGAGCGCGCCCATGACGACCGGGTTGCCCATCGCTT
>CAXUNV010000579.1:0-3178 GCA_964252355.1 uncultured Chthoniobacterales bacterium
GGATGACAAAGGCCAAATGACAAATGACGAAGGGCGGGGAATTCATCCCACGCCTCCGTTTGGCACCGGCGCGGCTCTAACGTTGTTCGGGCCCGGCGGCGGGTAAAGCAAGACACCTCTTGCCCTACCACGCGGAACGCGGAACTTGCCTCCCTCAGGAGAGGTGGCCGTTCACCAGCTTCGTCATCTCGAACATGCTGACCGTCTTCTTGCCATCGAACACCGGCAGGAGTTTTTCGTCGGCATTGATGTTCCGCTTTTCCTTAGGGTCCTGCAGGTTGTGCTGGCGGATGTATTCCCAGACTTTCTTGGTCAACTCGGTGCGGGGGAGGGGATCTTTGCCGACCACCGCGGCCAACGCGTCGTCCGGCTGGACGGGTTTGGCCAGGGCGTTTTTTTGTGCGGCAGGCTTCTTGGCGGCAGTCATGCGGAATAGTTCACGGGGCTGGTGCGAAATCCAAGCGCAAAACGGCGGGGAGATAGCCTTAAGACCATAGAAAACACGGTTTTTTTCAAAAATGCCGCGGTAAGATGGCGGAGGTTCAGCCTTTCGGCTCAATTCTGGTCCGGCTGGATGGCCGCTCGGCCTCCCCGCCTGCCCCGCGGGCGGCCACGAATCCAGTTTGGCCGTCGTTATTCGGCCTTTGGTCGGTACACAGCGTCCGCTTGCCAAACGGCCCGAGAATCCCCATGGTGGAAGTCGTGACGGAGACTGGGCAGACCCCCCCAAACGTGCTCGTGATCGACGTCGGCGGCAGCCACGTCAAGATTCTGGCCACCGGCCAAGACAAACCCCGCCGGTTTGATTCCGGTCCAACCCTCACCCCGGACCTCATGGTTTCCGGGGTGCAGAAGCTTGCGGGCGACTGGAAATACGACGGCGTCACCATCGGCTACCCGGGACCGGTGGTGCGCGGCCGGCCGATGTTAGAACCGCACAACCTCGCCCCAGGCTGGGTGCAGTTCGATTACGAAAAGGCTTTCGGAGGCAAGGAAGTCCGCATCATCAACGATGCCGCCATGCAGGCCCTGGGTTCTTACAACGGCGGGCGCATGCTTTTCCTCGGGTTTGGCACCGGCCTCGGTTCAGCCCTCATCGTCGACAACATCCTGGTGCCACTCGAATTGGCTCACCTTCCATACAAAAAAGGGACGTTTGAAGATTACGTGGGCCTGCGGGGGCTGGAAGGCCGCGGCAAAGACAAATGGCGCCGGGACGTTGCCGACGTGGTGGCGCGGTTGCTGGCCGCCTTCCAGGTGGACGATTGCGTGTTGGGCGGCGGCAACTCCAAACAATTGAAAGATTTGCCGCCCCACACTCGACTGGGCAACAACGCCAGCGCGTTCCCGGGCGGGTTCCGCCTGTGGGACAAAGGCGTGGTGTCCAATTCGGAAATCCACCGTTCCACGTCTTGAGGGTTCCGGGTTCCGGGCGGGCGATCTTGTGATCGCCTAAAGTTTGCTGCATGCGTGCTTTCTTGCTCGTTGTTTGTGGGGTCTTGGCCCTGACCGCGTCGTTGCGTGCGACCGTCGACTTTAACGGCACGTGGGTGCTCGACCTGCCGGCCTCCGAATCGCCCGACACGCTTTTGAAGCGGCTCGGCATGCCTAGCGTGGAACGGGAAATCGCCGACTCCGCCAAGCTCCAGGCGATGTATCAGCAAAAGGCCGACCTGTTGGTGGTGCGGACCAAGGGACCGGCCTTTTCGCGGACCGAACAGCTCCGCCTCGACGGTCAACCGGAGGCGAAGAACGAGGCGCCGATTGGCCCGTACACCGAGCGCACCGCGTGGTCGGCCGACGGCAAACAATTGATCTCCACCGGCCTGTTCCGAACCAAAGACGGCAAGAACGCCACCTTGCGCGTCACGCGCCAGTTGACGGACGGCACCTTGGTGCTGAATGAAACGTTAAGCGTCGTCGGGGAAGCGCCGCTCGCCGTCCGACGCGTCTGGCACCGGAAAAGCTGACGCGCGGGTTGCTAGTCGATGGTGCCCACCACCTAAAGATGGGTAGGGCAAGGCGAGTGATGCTTTACCCGCCGCCAAGCCGGAACCGACGCAAGAGCCGCACCTGCGGGTCTGCCAGCGGAGCGCCGGTCACGGGCGTGCCGCCACTAACCGACCATTGGTGCAGCGTTGCGGGCGACCACTTCGGGTCCTCCTGAAGAAACCACCGCCAGTTTCCCTTGTTTTGACAAGGATGGATTCCTTGAACATCGTCACTTCGTGGCCAAAGTTACCAGCAAGCTTCAGTTGACGTTGCCGAAGGCTATCGCTGATGCTCACGCCATCCGACTTGGCAGCGAGATCCAAGTCGAGTCTGCCCCTGATTGCATCCGCTTAGTGGTAGGCAGCGGGAAACCACGCCTGTCCAAGGATGAAAAGCTTCGGCTTTTGCGGGAGTCGTCGGAGCGCCAAAAAACGCGCAACGCGCGATTCGCCCGGGTCAAGGTCCCGTCCGACCGTGGTTGGACACGGGAGGAGCTTTACGGTCGTGGCGGCACTCGTTGACACCAACGTGCTCGTCTATCGTGTGGACCCGCGTGATCCGGGCAAGCAGAATCGAGCGCAGGCGTTGCTCGAAGAACTGGTGGCCTCCGACCAATGCCGGATTCCACACCAAGCGCTCGTCGAATTTTATGCGGTCACGACCCGGTCGTTGCGAGGGGTGGGCAGGCCACTTTTAGAGTCCGCAGAGGCTCGTTCGGAAGTCGAAGCCTTGCTGCTTACGACGGTTGTGCTTTACCCCAACGAGGGTCTGTTCCGCCTCGCGCTGCACTGCAAAGACGCTTACGGGCCCCTTGGTTTGACGCCCACCTGCTCGCCTATGCCGAATTCTTCGGCTGCTCCACCCTTTACTCGGAAGACTTCCAAAACGGCCGGTACTACGGGACGGTGAAGGCGGTCGACCCGTTTATGTAAGGGTTGCACGCCCGAGCCGCCGGTGAAGCTCAAGGTCACGCGTCAGGCGCGAAGCCCGACGGCACGATGGCACGAAATTTCGCTGGCCGTCGGAAAACCAATGGGTTAATTAACTGTAAAGTTAAATGAACCGGTCGTCCGATCCGCTCTCCGCGGTCTTTGCCGCTCTCGCCGATCCCACCCGGCGCGCCATCCTGGCGCGGGGCCGCGCCCGCCCCCCGCGCCGGAACACAGGGGGGCCCCGCCACCCCACC
>CAXUNV010000580.1:0-2798 GCA_964252355.1 uncultured Chthoniobacterales bacterium
GTGGAGCTTTGCCTTAATGCTGTCCGCCGTGGCGGTCCAGACGAATGGCATTGGATGCTGGTTGGCGTTTTCAATGTATCGGTTGATGGTTGCGATGAGGTCATCGACGGACCGGAAGACGCCGCGTCGGATCGCCTGTCGGGTGATCTTGGAAAAGAAACCCTCCACGGCGTTGAGCCACGAACAGGAAGTCGGCGTGAAGTGGAAGGTCCAGCGCGGATTGTTGGCGAGCCAGGCGATCACCTCGGGGTGTTTGCTTGGTCTTGTGGGTGGCGTAGTTGTCCATGATGGCGTGGATCACCTTGCCGGCCGGGACCGCCTCCTCGATTTGGTCGAGGAAGGCGACGAACTCCCCGTGCCGGTGGCGAGGGCTGCAGGTTCCGAAGACCGTTCCCTCCAGCGTGCTCAGAGCGGCGAAGAGCGTCGTGGTGCCGTTGCGGACATAATCGTGGGTGAAGGTCGCGCACTTGCCGCGCTTGAGCGGCAGCCCTGGTTGCGTGCGGTCGAGCGCTTGGATCTGGCTCTTCTCGTCGATGGACAGCACCACGGCATGGCGCGGCGGCGCCATGTAGAGCCCTACGACGTCGTCGAGCTTGGCGGCGAACTGCGGGTCGGTCGAGCGCTTGAAGGTGCGCACGCGGTGGGGCTGGAGCTTGTGAGAGCGCCAGATCCGCTGAACGGTGGTCAGCGACAAACTGCAGGCCGCTGCCATGGCGCGTCCGGTCCAGTGGGTGACGGCACCCGGCGGTTCGCCTGTCAGGGTCTTCTCTACGACGGCCTGCACCTCGTCTTGCGGGATGGGAGCAGTCCCGGGCGGACGCGTCTTGTCGCGCAGCAGCCCGTCCACGCCTTCCTCGGCAAAGCGCTGTTGCCAGCGCCAAACCATAGGACGGCTGACACCCGCCTGCCGAGCGATCTCCAGCACGGGGAGGCGATTATCCGACAGGAGCACGATCTGCGCTCGCAGGATGTGCTTGAGCGGGTGACGGCGGTCGTCGATGATCTGCTGCAGAGCGTTGCGAACCGACGACGGCAGCACGAGAGAAACGGTCTGGGACATAGGCCCAGACTCGCACATCTCAGCACCGATGTGAATCATCCGTTTGGTTCAATGCACTCTCATGATTGCTGACAAGGGTCTTCGGCATAGAAGGCGGCCCGCCGATTTCGATCGGCGGCAGAGGTTATTTGTACGACGAATATGCGGTGCAGGAGGCGGGACTTGAACGTCGGTCAACAATCTCTCATCCGCGGGTCGGGCCGCATGACCTTGCTTCGTTTGGGGCTGCCTCGGTCTAGAAATCGAGCGTCGAAAGCTCATAGTGCACACGAGGGCTCCCCGGCATTGTCCCGCCCCCGGCGCCGCATACGCGCCGAGAACTGATCCTGTACTGCGATCTCCTTTGCTGGTTGCCTGTCGAACAGGGTCATGCCGCTTTTGGTGCGGATTGGACCATGCAGGCGATCGCCCAGATGAAGCCCACCATCTCGCGTGCGATAGCTACGTTGACCACGGTGGCAGTCTTGCCGCGCGCGGTCAGCCGACGATAGCGGGCGCAGAGTCGAACCTGCGCGTTCCACCCAATGTCGCGGACGGCTTTTGGCAGGGCCTCGATCCGATCGACTTTGTGACGGCCGACGCGTGGCTTCATCCGGTAGGCCCAGGCTCCTTCGACCAGGGCGCGTCGGGCATGGCTGTTGCCGGTCTTGGTAATGCCGCCCCGTCGGACGGTCTCGCCACTCGACTGCTCGCCCGGCACCAGACCGAAGTAGGCCATCAGCTGACGTGGATTTGCAAAGCGCGTGAAGTCGCCAACTTCCGCGACCAGCACCACGGCGTTGATCAGCGCAATGCCGCGCATCGCCTGCAACGCGTCGACGATGGGATGCAGGTCCCATTCGGGAAGCAGGCTCACAATCTGCGTTTCGACCCGAAGCAAGCGCCGCTCGGCATCGGTGACGGCATCGACATAATCCTGGAACGCGATCTGCTGCGCTGCATGGCCAAAGGCCAACGTCGACAGCCACCGCCGGTAAGCAAGACGCCAGGCTGTCCCACGCCCGTGATTGCGACCGTGGCGCAGCAGGAACCCTTGGAGATGTTGACGCGCTCGAGTGACGACCTGTCGGATGACGCTGCGCAGCCGGACCAGGTCGCGCATAGCCTCGTGATCGGCGTCAGGCACCCAGACCGGCGTCAGCTCTCCGGCACGATGAAGGCGCGCCAGCAGGGTGGCGTCACGGCGGTCCGTCTTCACCCGATCACCGGGCTTCATCGGAATAAGCGACGGCGCAACCACCTCACAGCGGTGACCCAGGTCCATGAGTTGGCGATGAACGCCGTAACCGCACGGTCCGGCCTCGTAGCAAAACGCCAACGGCTTGCCCTGACGCCCGAGCCGCTCACACAACTTCCGGATCGCACCAGGGTCGTTGCCGATCTCGCCGAGGTATTCGACGGCACCAGACCGCCCGCTCTCGGCGACCGCAATCGAGATCCGTTCCTTGTGAACATCCAAGCCAATAAATCGGGTATGGTCCATGTGGCCCGTCTCCTATGCGTGAGGCTCTGTGCCGGACAGCCGGCTCAACCCTCGTACCGTCGCATATCGGATGACGGGCCACCCTCAGGCCCAGCAATCATAGGGTCTAGATCCTCACGGACATGCAGAAGTCAGGCGGGAGTGGAGGCGCTTCGCGGGGCTTTGAACTGTTGAGCGCTTCCCGCGACGGGTCCGACGCAGAAGCGGGCAGTCTCCGTCTCATGCTTGATCCGCCCCGGACTTACGCCTTGGCGG
>CAXUNV010000580.1:2845-3159 GCA_964252355.1 uncultured Chthoniobacterales bacterium
GTCCATCCATCCTGCATTCACGGCCTCAAACATTTCTTCGGCAGGTCCGGTGTGGCCCTTCGGGATGCCGAATTGCTCGAACACTTTCGCCCACCCCGCACGCGGGACCGCAAAGGCTTTCACGTCGAGATTCAGGACTTCACCCAACTGCTCCGCGACTTCGTCCGCGGAGACCATCGAACCAAGCTCGACGACGCGCTGCCCTGACCAAGCTGGCCCGCTCAAAAGGGTTGCGACCTCCGCGCCGATGTCGTTCGTCGCGACCATGGGCGATTTCCGGTTTCGCTTTGGAGTTCGTTCAAATAGGAATGCGT
>CAXUNV010000581.1:0-3141 GCA_964252355.1 uncultured Chthoniobacterales bacterium
GTATTACGAGGCGCACGACATCTTGGAACACCTCTGGTTGAACTCGCGCGGGGTGCCGTACCGCTACTTTAAAGGCCTCATCCAGTTTGCCGGTGCGTTCGTCCACTTGAAGAAGCACCATGGGCGGCCCGATCACCCGGTCGACTCCCGCCGGCTGCCGCCGGCTTGGCGGCTGTTCCGCTTGGCGCAGGTCAACCTCCGGCCGTACGCCCCGCGGTACCTCGGTTTTGACGTCACCGTTGCCCTGGCTCTCGCGCGCGAGTACCGCGCGCTCCTGGAGGCGTCGCACTTTGAGCATAATCCGTGGGATCCGCTGCGCCCGCCGCACCTCCCTCTCCCGGCTCAAGTCCGGCGCTGACTTCCCGATTGCCTTAGGATGGCCGCATCATCCATAGTGCGCCGTTTTATCATGCGCCCGATCCTTGCGTCGCTTTTGCTGGCCGTCTTTGGTACTTTTTCCGCCGCCCCGGCCCGCGCCCAGGTCGCGGCGGCTTACGCGCTGACGGACCACACGACCGGCTACGTTTTGGAATCTTCCAAAGGCGACCAGAAACGGCCCGTGGCCAGTTTGACCAAGATTGCCACGGCCAAAATCGTGCTCGACTGGGCCCAACGGACCAACACCGACCTTTCTCAGCAGATCGTGGTGCCGGCGCAGGCCGCCGACCCCGGCGTGACCTCCACGGTCGGCTTCGTGCCAAACGATCTGGTCAGCTACCGCGACCTGATCTATGCGGCGCTGCTGCAGTCGGACAACCTAGCGGCAAACAGCCTGGCGTTTTACGTCGGCTCGGCGTTGCGCGCGCAAGGCGGCGGTGAACTTCGCGACCTTAGTTCGGTGGAGGCGTTCGTCAGCCAGATGAACGCGCTGGCGCGGCAGGTCGGGATGGAGCGAACCCTTTTCGTCAACCCGCACGGCTTGGAACCGCAAAGGGGCCTGCAGCCCTACTCAACCGCCCTCGACATGGCGAAACTCACCGGGTACGCCATGCGCGACGCCGCTTTCCGATTTTACGTGTCGCAAAAGGAGAGAAAGATCTCCTTCAGCCGCAACGGGCAAGCCCTGCACTACCTCTTGCGCAACACCAACGAGTTGGTCGGTACGGCGGGGATCGACGGCGTGAAGACCGGGACGACGGCCAAGGCAGGCAGCTGCGTGATCTTGTCGTCCCAGCATGACCCGGAGATCCAGCACCAAGGCGAGACGACGCTGGTGACCCCGCGGCGGGTCAACGTGGTGGTGCTCGGGGCGGTTGACCGGTTCGGGGCGGCCAGCGCGCTACTCGCGCGGGCGTGGTCTTTGTACGACGGTTGGGCAGCGGCGGGACGTCCGGCACAGGCGACCCTGCGTTGAGTAAACATTGGGAGGGTGACGATGCACAAAAAACGGATTGGGGTGCTGACCAGCGGCGGAGATTGTCCCGGGTTGAACGCCGTCTTGCGCGGCGTGGTGAAGGCCGCCGAGAAGCTGGATTGGGAAGTTCTGGGGTTCAAAGATGGGTTTGAGGGCCTCCTGCCCCCGGCGCGGTACGCCGTGCTCGACCACGTCGCCACGGCCGGCATCATGCAGCAGGGTGGCACGATCCTGGGTACCACCAACAAGGGTCATTTCGTGGCAAAGGTCGGGGCGGGCCACAAAACGGAGGTGCCGGACGGGGTCGCCGTGAGCGCGCGCGGCACCTTGGAGGAACTCGGGGTAGAAGGACTGATCGTGATCGGCGGGGACGGCTCGCTCACGACGGCGCTGCAGCTGTTTGAACGCGGTTTCCCAATCATCGGCGTGCCAAAAACCATCGACAACGACCTGGAAGCCACGTCGATGACCTTCGGCTTTTACTCGGCGGTAAGCTGCGTCACGGACGCGTTGGACCGGCTGCATTCCACTGCTGCCAGCCACAAGCGAGCCATGGTGCTCGAAGTCATGGGACGCCACGCGGGCTGGATCGCGCTGCATGGCGGGGTGGGCGGCGGTGCGGACGTGATCCTTCTGCCGGAAATTCCTTTCGATTGGGAGAAGGTGGCGGAGGCGGTGCGCCGGCGCGACGCCAACGACTACAACAGTACCATGATCGTGGTTGCCGAGGGCGGCCGCGGCGAACACCGGTTGGGTGGGATCGGGGAGAGGGTGGCGGACGAGATCACCGAGCGCACCGGTAAAGAAAGCCGCTATTGCGTGCTCGGGCACCTGCAACGGGGCGGTGCACCCACTTCCCTGGACCGGGTTTTGGCAACCCGATTCGGCGTGCGCGCGGTGCACATGATCAACGAAGGCCTTTTTGGGCGCATGGTCAGCTACCAGAACTACGAGATCATCGACGTGCCGATCGCCGAAGCCGTGCACCGCCTCCGCTTGGTCGATCCCCACACGCAGTTGATCGAAACCGCGCGGGCGGTGGACATCTCGTTCGGAGACTGAACGGGGAAGTTGTACCAATTTTATCAATTGTATCAGGGTAACCATGGGGAGCCGATTCTCGGCGGCGGGCAACTCCCCTGGGACTGGTACCATTGATACAATCTTTACCATTGATACGATTCCCTCCTCCATGGATCCCCTCCTCGCCATCCTGCAACAGAATACCCGCCTCAGCCTGGACGACCTCGGGCGCCTGCTCAACCTGAGCGGCGAGGAGGTCGCCGCCCGCATCCGGCGGTACGAAGCCGACGGGCTGATTTTGGCATACCAAGCCGTGGTCGACCCGGAAAAGGTGGACGCCGACGCAGTCACGGCGTTCATCGAGGTGAGCATCACCCCGGAACGCGGCGGCGGCTTCGACCGACTGGCCGCGCGCATCGCGCGCTTCGAGGAGGTGAAAACCTGCTGGCTGATGAGCGGCGGGTACGACTTGGCCGTGATGGTCGAGGGTCGCAACCTGCGCGAGGTGGCCCGCTTCGTTTCGGAACGGCTGAGCACGGTCGAGGGCGTCATCAGCACCGCCACGCGGTTCCGCTTGAAAACCTACAAACAGAACGGTGTCCTGCTCGCGCAAGCTGAGGCCAGCGAGCGCCTGCCGGTCACGCCCTGAGCTCTCCCCGCCTCCTCCCCTTTTTCCTGGCATGCAAACCTCCGCCGACCCCTCCCGTTTCGTCGCCGCGCACCTGCGCGACATCCCGCGGTCCGGCATCCGCGACTTTTTTGAG
>CAXUNV010000582.1:0-3139 GCA_964252355.1 uncultured Chthoniobacterales bacterium
GCCCACAACACCGCCCCCGCCAAAAACCCGCCTAGGACCGGCACCGACCAGCGCTGCCATGGCGGCAGGTGGCCGAAGGTCATCAGGGTGGTGTGCGGCGAGCTCGTGAGCAGGACCGTGACGAAATCGGTGCCCTTCCGAAAGGCTTCGGAGACCAAAGCCCCGGCGAAGCCGATGACCAACGCCCAGATAAGCGTGACTTGGCGTTCGCGCAGCCGAAACCGCTCGACCAACCAGACCTTCGCCACCAGCAACGCGCGCAGGACCGGGGAAAGCTTCGTCTGAGCGCGTTTCGGGTCCGAGACGGCCATGGGTTGGTCACGGCTGAGGTTCGGCAAACGTCGCGAGGAGCTCTTTCACGTCTTTGGCACCGCTGAGCCGGTCGACGGTCGCGGCCGTGCGGAGGTGACGGGCCAGGAAGGAGGCAAGCTCCAAGTACGCAGCAACGGCCGTCTTGGGCACGCCGATGAGGAAGACGACCCGGATGGGGGTGCTTTCCAACGGAACGGGCGCAGTCAAGATACCCACCCCTAAAATGAGGGCAGTCACGCTGTCGGTGCGGGCGTGCGGAATGGCGATGCCGGTCGACATCAGCGGCGGATCCAGCTGTTGCCGGGCGAACACCGCCGTCCGTAGTCCAGACGGATCGACCACCTCCGGACGTTTTGCCAAGGCCGCGAGCAATTCTTCAATGGCCTCTTCGATGGTGGACACTTGCAAGTCCGGCAGGACGGTCGCATCCCGCAGGTAGCCCAGAGTTTGTCGGCTTAACACAGCATCTCCCGGTCTTCGTATAGCAGGGAGCGGGATGGTAGGGCAAGGCGAGGAACGAGCGGCACCGAGCGGCACCGAGCGGCACCGAGCGGCACCGAGCGGCACCGAGCGGGTGAGCCGGTGGGGCGTCACCCCCCGGCCGGCTGGAAACCGCGACCCGCGGGGTGGATGCCTGCCGGGCGGGGGGTGCCGGGCTGCCAGCCGTCCCTGCACGCTTCCCGGGGTCGTTCCCCAGCGGCTCGGACCAGCCTGCAGGCGTCTCCAGAAGGTAGAGGCCCGGTTTGGGCACGCTGGGTCTTCGCCCCACCGGCTCACCCGCTCGCTCCCTTGCACCCTCGCCGGTTCGGCACTACCCTTCCGGTCCTCGAGGGGGCTGTGCGACCGTGCCCGCCCCGAGGCTTTCCCATGAACGTCGAAGTCGAAAATCTGCCGAATTGTCTCGCGTCGCTGCGGGTCGAATTGCCGCCTGAGCGCGTGAAAAAAGAGTGGGGCGAAGTCGCGCAGGGCTTTCGCCAGATCGCGCGCATCCCGGGATTTCGGCCGGGCAAAGCGCCGCAGGGCGTCGTCGAAGCCAAATACCGCAAAGAGATCCAAGACGAACTGACCCGCAAACTGGTCAGTGAGGGGACGCGGGAAGCCATCAAAGAAAAGGGTTTAAAGGTGCTCTCGGTCTCGGAAGTGGACGACGTGGAGTTCTCGCCCGACCAGACGATGCGGTTCACCGCGACGCTGATCACGGCCCCGGAGTTCGAGATGCCGGATTACCACGGCATTCCCGTGCAGGTGCCGTCGGCCGAGGTCACCGACGCCGAGGTGGAGCAGACCCTGCAAAACCTCCGGGAACGCCAGGCCAGCTTTTCCGACCTCGAGCCGCGTCCGGTCGAGTTTGGCGATTTCGTGGTGATCGATTATGACACCACCCTGGACGGCGAGCCGCTGTCCGAGAAGGTTCCAGGCGCGCCGAAACGCTTGGCGGGCGCCAAAGACTTCTGGCTGAAGCTGGAGCCGGGCGCGGTGGTGCCGGGGTTCGCCGAAGCCCTGGTCGGCGGACAGCCGAACGAGCAGCGGGAGGTCGACGTCTCCCTGCCAGACGATTTTCCGGACCCGAACTTGGCCGGCCAAACCCTGCATTTCAGGGCCCTCTTGAAGGGTCTCAAACGCATGGATTTGCCGGAGTTGAACGACGCGTTTGCTGCCCAGGTGGTCGAAGGCTTCGACTTGGCCAAATTGCGGGAAGTGGTTCGCGCCCAGCTGACTGGCGAGAAGGCCAAGGCCGCCGAAACCGCCAAACGCAACGGCATCGTTGATTTCTTGATCAACCACGTGGAATGCGAACTGCCGCAATCGTACGTGAAGGACGAAACCCGACGGATCATGTCGGAGATTGTGCAGCAGAACCAGATGCGCGGCGTCAGCGAGGAAGCCTTGCGCGAGAACCAGAAGACGATTGTGAGCACCGCCTCCCGGAGCGCCAAGGATCGGCTGAAGGCGAACTTCATCCTGCTGCGGATCGCCGAGAAGGAAGGCTTCGAGGTCACGGCCGCCGACCTTAAGGCGCGGGTGGAAGCGCTGGCCGCGCAGTACCGGACGACCTACGAAAAGACCATGGCGGAACTCGACTCCCGTGGCCTGATTCCGCAGGTCCGCGAGGAGGCGCTGATCGGCAAGGTCCTTGATTTCCTAACCTCGAATGCTAACGTCCAAACCGTCTCGGAAGGGGCCGCGCAGAGCGGATCCTGAGGCGCTCAACCCATGGCTCATCCTATCTATTCCGTACAGAATTCCTTGCTCGTCCCCATGGTCATTGAGCAGACCGGCCGCGGGGAACGTTCCTACGATATCTATAGCCGCCTCTTGAAGGACCGCATCATCTTCATCGGCACCGGCATCGACGACCACGTGGCGAATTTGGTGGTGGCCCAAATGCTCTTCCTGCAGATGGAAGATCCGAAGAAGGACATCAACCTTTACATCAACTCGCCGGGCGGCTCGGTGACGGCCGGGTTGGCGATCTACGACACGATGCAATTCGTGACTTGCGAGGTGGCCACGTATTGCGTCGGTATCGCCGCGAGTATGGGGGCGGTGCTGCTGGCGGCCGGCAGCAAAGGCAAACGGTACGCCCTGCCGAACTCGGACATCATGATCCACCAAGTATCCGGCGGCGCGCAGGGCACCGCGAGCGACGTGGAACGCACCGTGGAGTGGATGTTCAAGATGAAACGCCGCCTCATCAGCATCCTTGCCAGCCACAGCGGCAAATCGGACGAACAGGTGAACCGCGATTCCGACCGCGACTACTGGATCTCCGCCGAGGAGGCCAAGAACTACGGCTTGGTTGATGAAGTGGTGCGCTCGCGCAAAG
>CAXUNV010000583.1:0-3134 GCA_964252355.1 uncultured Chthoniobacterales bacterium
GGGGAGCGACCACGAGGGAGGTGCCGATACGTATTACTGTTACGTATTAGTGATGTCAAGCGGTCGTCCCGCGGCGGGAGGCGTCCCCCGTTCCTGGAGCCGGCCCGCCGCCTTTGGTAGGGTCGCCTCGCCATGGTCGCGCGCCCCGAGTTCCCGCCGCTCACCGTCGAGGATTACCGGTCCCTGCCGGAAACCGGCCCGCGTTACCAACTCATCGAAGGGGACCTCTACATGGCGCCTGTCCCCAACCGGTTTCACCAAGAAATCTCGCGCAACCTCCAGTTCAAACTCCACGCCTACCTGCGGCAGACTGGGATCGGCAAACTCTTCAATGCGCCATTCGACGTCTACTTGGACGAGACCAACGTCTTTCAGCCCGACCTGCTGGTGGTGCTCAACGACCGGCTCGGCACTTTGACCGAGGCGGGCGCGGAAGGCCCGCCCAATTTCGTGGTGGAGATCCTCTCGCCCAAGACCCGCCGGCTGGACCTGGAATAGCAGCGGAGGGGGTACGCCCGGTTCGGCGTCCAAGAACTCTGGGTCATCGATCCCGACCCGCGCTTGACCCACCAACACCGGTTCACACCCGACGGTCGGGTGGTGACGACGGCCGCGTCCGAAAGCGACGACCTTTCCAACCCACTGTTCCCAGGCTTCAGCCTTACCGGGGCCGAACTCTACGAGCGGTAAGAGGCGCCGCCCCGTCGAAAGATCGGTAGGGCACGGCGAGGAACTTTACCCGCCGCCGGGCTGCCCGACGGGTGAGGTGCCGTCTAGGGCCGAGAGCCACCTTTTGCGGACGGGTGAGACAGGAGGTGCCTTGTCCGCCGACCGCGGGACCGGGCGTTCGCTCCACCGGCATGCCGGGGCTAGTCGCCGGGACATCCTGCCGTCTGCGTCCGCGCGGCGAAACCAGCGCGTGCCGTGGTGATCGGCCGACCCGTACCCTCAGTGCTTGAATTGTTCGCGGTCTTGCGAGATCCAGAGGAATGGCGATGTCCCAACGGCTAAGTGCTTTGTCACTCCATGAGCCAACCCACCTCGGTTGATCCCGACATTCATTCCCTGATTCACAGGGTCCGCGGCCATCGAGTGATCCTCGATACCGACCTCGCCCGGATCTACGGAGTGCCCACCTTCCGTTTTAATGAGGCGGTTAAACGTAACCGTCGGCGTTTTCCAGAAGACTTTATTTTCCAGCTCACCGCCGAAGAGCATGCGGCTTTGACATCGCAAACTGCGATGTCAAAACGAAGCCGCGGTGGGCGTCGCACCAGACCTTACGCGTTCACCGAGCATGGGGCGCTGCAAGCCGCGAACATCCTCAACAGCGTCAAAGCCGAAGCCATGAGCATTTATGTGATTCGCGCTTTTGTCCGGATGCGCGAGGAACTCGGCGCCAACGCAGCGGTCGCCCAACGCTTGGCTGACATCGAGAAAAACCTCCTTGGCCACGACGCTGCGCTACGCGATTTTTACCAGAAAATCCGCCCGCTGCTGACCCCGCCGCCTGATCCGCCCAGGCGGCACATCGGATTTCACGTCAACGATTGATTCCCTGAGCGGCGGTTCGACACGCGGCGCTGGGCGATTGTCGTGGCGAGGAGTCGTGGGCTGCCCGGCGGCATCTCGCATGACTCGCTTTGCCCTACCATGCCTTGTCCGACCAAAGACGTCTTTTGCGCGGTGGCGTCGTGGCGTGAGATCCTGTCCTCTCGCCGTGCCCGCGGTGTCGCCGGGTGAGCTATCCAGCCGTGCCGCGGAGCCGCAGGAACTCGAAAAACTCGCGGCCTTCGCGCAGCCGCCGGCGCATCACGTCCGGGTCGCGCAGCATCGTCCCCACGATCCGGGCAATGGGTCGCAACCGGAAATAAAAGCGTTTGTAAAACGTTTCCACCGCCCGAAAGATTTCCTCGCGGGAGAGGTCCGCGTACTCGAGCGCGGCGAGTTGTTGGCCGGCTTCGTCGACCAAACCTCCGTCTGCCCGGAGCCAACCGTGTGCCTGGGCTTGGCGGTAAAGCTCCGTCCCGGGGTACGGCGCGGCCAAGCTCACCTGAATCGAAAAAAGGTCGAGCCGCTTGGCGAACTCCAAGGTTTTCGCGATCGTCTCGCGGGTCTCGCCCGGCAACCCCAGGATGAAGGTGCCGTGGATGGTGATGCCGAGGCAGTGACAATCGCGGGTGAAGCGCTCGGCTTCCTCCAACCGCACGCCCTTTTTGATGTTGTTCAGGATGCCTTGATCGCCGCTCTCGTAACCGACCAGCAACAGGCGCAAGCCGCCGTCGCGCATCGCCTTGAGCGTGTCGTGGGAGACGTTCGCGCGGGCGTTGCAGCTCCAGGTGAGGCCGAGCCGACCCAGGCGCGACGCGATCTCGCGAGCGCGCGGCGCGTGGGCGGTGAAGGTGTCGTCGTCAAAAAAGAACTCCTTCACCGCCGGAAAAAGCCGTCGGGCGTGGGCCATCTCGGCGGTCACGGCCTCCGGCGACTTGGCGCGGTAACGGTGGCCGCCGATGGTCTGCGGCCAAAGGCAGAAGGTGCATTGGGCTGGGCAGCCGCGGCCGGTGTAGTGCGAGACGTAAGGGTGCTTGAGGTACCCGATGTAGTACCGGGAAACGTCCAAGTCCCGCGCGTAGACGTCCATGACGGACGGGAGGGGATCAAAGTCGGCGATGAATTCGCGCTCGGGGTTGTGGACGACCGTACCGTCGCGCCGGTAAGAAAGCCCGGCGATGGACCCGAGCGGCCGGCCTTCGGCAACTTCGCGGCAAGTCCAGTCGAATTCCTTGCGCCCAACCCAATCGATCGCCTCCGACGTCTGCAAGGTTGCTTCCGGCAGCACGGCGGCGTGCGCCCCGACGAAGCCGACCGTGGCGTCCGGGCGTTGCGTTTTGATGCGCTCAGCCAGGGCGGCGTCCCCGGCCAGGGTGGGGCTGGAGGTGTGGATGACGACGTGCGGGAAGTCCCGAGCCACCCGCAGGACCGCGTCCGCGTCGAGGTCGTGCGGGGGTGCGTCCAACAGCCGACTGTTGGGGATGAGGGCGGCCGGTTGCGCCAGCCACGTCGGGTACCAAAACGAGCGCACCTCGCGGCGGGCTTGGTACCGTGCGCCCGCCCCGCCGTCGAACCCCCGGTAC
>CAXUNV010000584.1:0-3132 GCA_964252355.1 uncultured Chthoniobacterales bacterium
CTTGCGATTTGTCACGCGTTCAGGTCGCGCCGATACACCGCCAACGTCCTTCCGGCGAAACGCTCAAGCCTCAAGCCGTCGTAAAATCGCTCGCCGACTTGCAAAAACCTGTTCTTTTCCAGCACCCGCCGGGATCCGACGTTTTCGCATAGGCAAACGCTTTGTGCCACCATCGCCCCGAGCTCAACTCGGGCGTGACGGACTGCAGCCTGGAGCGCGGCCGTGCCGTACCCACGATTCCAGAACGGGACGGCGATCCCGAAATCGACGGCGACCAAGGCTTCCGCGTTTGTCTCTCGACGGATGGAAACCAGCCCGACGAACTGCCCGTCCCCCAAGACCGCGAAGACGAAGGCCACACCGGAGGAAGCGTCGTCCAACGCCCGGCGCACGAACATCATCCCACCATCGCTCGGGTACGGGTGAGGCACGTCGGTGGTGGCGGCAATCTGGGCGTCGGAGGCATACGCCTGGACGGCGGACGCATCATGCTCGGCGAGGGGGCGCAGCCAGACGTTTGTCGCCACCCCGACGCATACCGCTACCCGCATGGCCAGTCTAGTTAGTTTTAAGCGAATAATTCATTAATTTCTTTTACTTTGTCTAAGTTAGTGGCCGCGTCCACGGTCCGGGAATCGAGGCTGGCTACCCCAACGGTCGCCACCGTCCCACCACCAAGGAAATCCCATGACCGAAATCACCGTGGACCAATTCATCGAGACCCAAAGCGCCTCCCTGGCTTGCGCCGACCTTCAGCGGGTGCGGGACCGCCGGAACGTGATCTTGGCGAAGGTGACCAGCGCGGAAGCGCGCCGCCACCACCCGGCGTTGGCCGGCATGACCTTCACCCTCCTGCGCGCCCTGGACGCTTGGGCGGAGGGTGGCGAGGGTGATCCCCTGCCCCAAGCAGCGAAGGAAGCGACCTTCGCGGGCGACTACCTTCTGCGCGTCTACGATTTGATCCCCGACACGGTGCCCGGGCTTGGGTTGGCCGACGACGCGAGCATCGTGCGGCGGGTGGTGGCGCGCAACGCCGGGGCGTTGGCGCCTTGGCTGCCACCCAACGTCGCGGAGGAGATCGGTGAAGCCCGCAAACCGGTCCCGGTTTCCCGCATCACGCTCGACGTGGGCGACCCGCTGTAAAGGCACCGCGACTTGCGCACCTGCGCGTCGGTCGCGGATGCTCGTCGCCGGAAAAGACGGTTGCCACGCCGTTGGTGAGCGTCCATCCAGCCCACCCCAACGGTGGCGCGCAGGCTTGTGCCACGCGTCGGTTGGAATAAGCAGCTGGACGTGACCCGTGCGGTGGCGGAAGGGTTCGTGTCGGCAACCCACCTCGGGGACTCTTCCTATGTCCGCGCGTTGGACCTGGGCATCGCTGGACGGGGTGAGAGCCAAGCGCCGCCCAACTGCTTCGAAGCATCGGCCACCTGCAGCAACTATTTTTATTACCTCGGACGGTCGATGTCGTTGGGCGCAGGCAAGGTCATCGTGCTCACCGGCCGCCTGCCCAGGACGCCCAAGACGCGGAGCGGCGAACCGGTGATGTCGCCCGGCGAGGCGCGTTACTGGTCGCTCACCGGCTACTACTACGGCCTTTCTGCTTTGTTCGGGCGGGAGCGCGGCACGGCCAACGGCGGTGCCGTCTTTTCGGTCATGGATGACGAAGTGGTCACCGACGCAAACGGTTGGTACATCATCGCCCTTTCCCGTCCGTTCATGCCTTCAAACCAGTTCCCTGGATAGGCCGCGACGCGAACCGACGACGCACGGGTGCACCCCAGCGGACGGTTTCCTTAAGGAACCCGATCCTTCACGGCATCGGTGAACCCGTCCAGGTCGCGGTCGCTCAGGCTGGAGACGGCGACGAAATTCAGGTCGCCGCGGCTCCAGGTGCACGCTTGGTAACCACCGACGGCGGCGTCCTGGTCGGCCAGCCGCACGGGGTTGGCCGGCCAGACAAACAGGGCGACCCACACGCCGCCTTTCTGGTAAAGAACGGTGGCGACGCGATGCCCGGCAACGGCGCCGATGCGGCCTCCGCAGAGGTTGAAATCCGAAGGCGGCCCGGTAACAGGCACGTGGAAACCCAACTTCGCCTCAAACCACCGCCCGACGGTGACGGGATCCGCGGATACCACCGACAGAAGGTCGCCTGCGACCAAGGCCTGGACGTGCTCGGAGACGGCTTCGGCCGCGACGCGGCGGCTCGGATTCGGCCAGAGCGTCACCCCGGCCGCGGCGACCAGCAAAAGCGCGGACCCGACCAGGGCTGCACGGACGGCGCGCCGCTGCCACCGCCGCCCGCGCGCCGCCAGGTGGGGTGCGAGTGCCCGCTGGATCTTCTCCCGCAGGTCCGGCGGGGGCGCGTACACCGGGACTCGGCTGGAGAAAAACGACCGGAACTGTCGACAGTCGGTGGCCAGGGCGCGGCAAAGGGCGCAACCGTCAAGGTGCCGCTCCAACTCGCGCCCCCGCGCCAGTTCGAGTTCGCCGTCGAGGTAGGCGTCCAAGTACCTGTCCGTTTCCTCACAATCCATGCTGAACCTCCCCGGTCCGGGCGCTCGCGACTTCCTGCTGCAAGCGGCGTCGCGCCCGGCTCAGCCTCGACATCACCGTCCCCAACGGCACACCCAACGCGGCCGCCATCTCGCGGTAGGACCACCGTTCGACTTCGTACAACACGAGCACCTCCCGGAACTCGACCGGCAGCCGGGCCAGCGCAGCGTCCAACTGCGCGACCCTGGCGGCCTGAACGGCTTCCGGCACGGCCGGTTCCTCCGGCATCCGGTGCACCGCCTCGTCGAAAGGGACGAGGTTCCTTTCCCGGCAGTGCAGGCGTCTCCAGGTGTAGGCGGTATTGCGCACGATGGTCAGCAACCAAGCGCGCGGGTTGCCGCCCCGGTATTCCGAGAAGGCCTTGAACGCGCGGACGTAGGCGTCCTGCACGACGTCTTGCGCATCCTGATCCTCCTGCACAATCCAGCGCGCCAAGTTGTACGCCGCCTCCGCGTGCGGCAGCAGGAGCGCTTCAAACCGCGACGGTTCTCGTCCCATCTAACCGTTATTGACTCGGGCATGGGCCAAATTATTCCCGGCGCCGTGGTCGCCGGTGGGGGCGCGGCGGAGCCA
>CAXUNV010000585.1:0-3124 GCA_964252355.1 uncultured Chthoniobacterales bacterium
TTGATGATGCCGACCAGGGTGACGTTCGGGAAATCGAGCCCTTTGGCGATCATCTGCGTGCCGATCAAGAGGTCGATTTTTCCCGCGCGGAACGAAGAGAGGACCTCCCGGTAAGCGTCTTTGCGCGACATGGTGTCGGCGTCCATCCGGGCGACGCTGGCCTGCGGGTACAGCTTGCGGACGGTCCCCTCGACCTTCTCGGTGCCGTACCCGGCGTACCGGATGCCGGGGTCTGCACAACCTGGGCACTGGCGCGGTGCGACGGCGACGTGCCCGCAGAGGTGGCATTTGGTGCGGTTCTCCTCCTGGTGATACGTCAACGCGATGCTGCAGTTCGGGCATTCGCAAACGTGCCCGCAGGCGTTGCAAACCAGGGAGGAGGCAAACCCTCGCCGGTTCAAAAACAGGATGACCTGTTCCTTCTTCTGCAGCCGATCCTCGATGGCCAAGCCGAGCCGGGTGGAGATGAGGGGCAAGGTTTTCTGCTTGAGGAACTCTTTGCGAAGATCCACCACCCGCACCAGCGGCATGTCGCGGTGGTCAACCCGGGCACGGAGTTGGCTCAACCGGTATTTGCCGTTGCGCGCATTCTGGTAGCTTTCCACCGACGGCGTCGCGCTGCCCAACAGGACCGCGCACTTTTCCAGCCGGGCGCGCACCACGGCCAAGTCCCGCGCGTGGTAGCGGGGCGCTTCTTCTTGCTTGTACGAACCTTCGTGCTCCTCGTCGACCACGATCAGCCCGAGGTTGGCCACCGGGGCGAACACGGCGCTGCGTGCGCCGATGGCCACGCGGGCGCGCCGGTCGCGCAGCTTGTGCCACTCGTCGTGGCGTTCCCCCGCCGAAAGGTGGCTGTGCAACACGGCGATCGCCTCTGAGCCGAACCGCATTTTGAAACGTTCTACCGTCTGCGGGGTGAGCGAAATTTCCGGCACCAAGACGAGGGCACCCCGGTGGCCGTCGAGACAATGCCGGATCGCCTGCAGGTAAACTTCGGTCTTGCCGCTGCCCGTCACGCCGTGGAGCAGGGTCGGTTGCGCATCGCGCGCGTCGACCGCAGCGTTGACCCCCTTCAGGGCCGCGGCTTGCTCCGCGCTCAACGCCAGCGGTTGGCTGGGCACGAAGGTCTCCCGGCCATACGGGTCGCGTCCGAGGTTTTGGACCGAGACGGCCGCAAAGCCGCGTTCCACCAACCCCTGCAACGTGCGGTCGGTCGTACCCGCCCCCTCGCGGGCGTCGGCCCAACGGACCGGCCCCTTCGCCTCGCGCAACCACCCGTACACCGCCGCCTGCCTCGGCGACCGGGTCGCCAGGGTCGCCAGATCGTCGGCAGGAACGTCGGTCACCGCCTCTACGAACCGTTCCCGCTTGAACGACACCTCCCCACGCCGGATCACCTGCGGGATCACCGTGCGCACCGCCACGTCGAGCGCGCAGCAGTAGTAGTCAGCCATCCACCGCACAAGCTCGAGCATGGTCCCGCTCAACACCGGTTCAGGCGAAACGATCGACGTCAACGCCCGGGGTGCCGGCACGCTCGATTGCTCGGGCAAGGCCACGACCGTGGCCAACAGGTCGCGGCTGCGTACCGGCACTTTGACCCGCGAACCGACCTCGATCTTACTTTCCCAGCCTTCCGGGATGAGATAATCTAGCTCCTTGTCGGTGGGATCATCGGTGATGACGCGAACGAACCGCTGCATGATGCTGTCTTCTTAAGTTCGATGCGGTCGCCGAAAGAGCGAATGGAAAAGTCGCGTCCACGATCCTTGCGAGCGGCGTTTTTTGCCGGGAAACTTACCGTGGTCGTCTCGTTGTCGTTCCTGTCGGCCGTCGGCTTTTTGGTGCTGCGTTCGCACGACCCAGTCTACGTCCTGCGCGAATTGAAAAATTGGACCGATTACCGGCGGTACGACGCGCTCATCGTCCGGGTCTCGGCGGCGCACAACGTCGACCCGCGGTTGGTCAAAGCGGTGATCTGGCGGGAAAGCCGGTTTCAGAGCGACATGCAGGGACGCAACGGGGAACGCGGCCTCATGCAGGTGACGGAACTTGCCGCGCGCGATTGGGCGCAGGCCAACAACGCCGCCCGGTTCGAGCCGGCACAGCTCTTCCACCCGGAAACCAACGTCACGGTCGGGACCTGGTACCTGAGCAAGGCCTTGCAACGCTGGAACGGCCGAGGGGAAGACGCCGTCGCCTTCGCCTTGGCGGAATACAACGCGGGCCGAAGCCGGGTCGACCGTTGGGTTCGGGATGCGGAACGTCGCGACGGGCGCGAACGGCTCGACGCGGACGCGTTCCAAGCCAACATCCCGTTTCCTTCGACCGCGCGTTACGTCCGCACGATCTTGGAGCGGTACGCGTTTTACAAACGGCGTGGGCCCCTGCGGACGGACAACGGCGAACTGCAACAGGCAGGAACCAACCTCCCGGCAGGGTCGGGGCCCAAAGCGGGTTCGTCGTGAGACGTGGGTTCGGAGTTCCGCGTTCGGAGTTCCGAGACAGGGGCAGGCGGCCCGCGCATGACCAACGGAAGGTGACGACGGCACAAGGGGCCGGAGGCCCGGTGGGGCGAAAACCCGGCCGGCAAAGAGGTGCGGCACGTTGGTGAAGACGACCGCCGGGCGGTTGGCGATGGACGGCCGCTTAGCTGGGCGGGCCGGGTTTTCGCCCCACCGGCGTCGCCCGCGAGGTCCCGCCTGCCCGCTGCACCCCAGCAAGTCGGCAGTGGCGGAGCACCGGCCCTCCCAAGGCCAACGTCGCACCCTGCACGCTCCCCCGACCAGAGACCCGCAACGTCCCCGCGCTAGAGCCACCGCTTGCGTCGAAAATACATGACCATGCCGAGGGCGAGGCCGGCCATCACCAAGAGCACCGCCGGGTAACCAAACGGCCAATGCAGCTCGGGCATGTTCCACCGGCTGGCGTTGGTGTCGAAGTTCATCCCGTACAAACCCACGATGAAGGTCAACGGGATGAAGATCGACGACACGACCGTGAGCACGCGGACCACCTCGTTGGTCTTCATACTCAGGCTCGAAAGGTAAAGTTCCGTGATGTTGCCGGTGGCGTCGCGGTAGTTTTCGAGCAGGTCGATCAAGCTGATCGAGTGGTCGTAACA
>CAXUNV010000586.1:0-3110 GCA_964252355.1 uncultured Chthoniobacterales bacterium
GCGGGCGGGGAGGACCGGCCCTCTCGGGGATCAGCGCGCGTCGACCTGGAATCAAAGGGTCTCGCCGCTTTCGGGCCCGGTCGGTTTCACCGGCTTTTCCGATTGCGCCCGGGTGGAATTCGAGATGTCGATCGGGTCCGAGGCGCTGGGCACGTCGGATACGCCCGCGCAGCCCGCGAACGTGAGAAATATCACGCCAGAAACGGCGACGGCCAAAGCGGTGGAGAGGTGGCGACGCATGCCGGTGACGTTGGCCGAGCACCTGCCGTCTGCGCAACCTCAAATGAACGGTGGCGGAACGTTCCCAACCGGGATCGCGACGGATCACGCTCCGTTCGACGCGGTTTGAGCGTCGGTTCGACCGAGTTCAAAAAGGCTGAAGGAACGCCCTTGGCCGTCGGTCGCGGTCGTCAGAGGGGTTAGCTCGCGCGGGCCCGCTTGACGCCGAAGGGCGTCGGTGTTCGGCGAGGCAACCAGTACGTAGCAGGCGTCTGCCGGAAGCTCGCTCCAGGCGTGGAAGTACCGCACGCTCGGCTCGAGGTAATACCAGAAGGGTTGGTAGGACGGCTCCTCTACCCAGACCAAAGCGTTCGCAGGCAGCACGCGCCGGAACGATGCAGCCATCTCACGCGGCCCACGCGTGCGGTCGCGGTTGATGCGCGGCACGACCGCGACCGCGAAGGCGAACGTGATCAGCACCATCACGATCGCAGAAACCAGCGCCGACGAGACCAGCGCCGTCGAGACCCGCGCGCGCCGGTTAGGCGACGACACGGGGTGTGGTGCCGCGTTTTCAACGGACGCCCAGAGGCCCAGGAGAACCAGCACGCCGCCCACGAACGCGAAGCGCAGCGCGCCCCCATCGCGAGGGGCCAAAAACGTGGCGCACCCTAGGGCAATCGCAGCACACCCCAAGCAGACCAAGTTGGTTTGGCGCCAAGCCCAGGCAACGCACCACGCGAGCCGATCCTCGATCCCGCCCACCAACGCCTGTTCGAGCAAGAGCGGGGGCACCACCAGCAACGGATAAAGGTAACGTGGCGAGCCGTTCGGCAACAGGCTCATCACGATGAAGAGGGCGGCCATGCCTGAGCGTGCCCCCCGGAAGAGGCACTCGTCCCGCGGCGACACGTCCGGTCTAGGCCGGCGTTTGGCCCAGAGCAAGGGCAGCAGGACCGTCCAGGGCAGGAAGTTTTTCGCGCTCAACGGAACGGAAGCAAGGTAGTTACCGAGGTGAAAATGCTCGTCGGGACGGGCGGAAGCCCGTGAACCGATCTGGTCAAGCCAAGTGCCCCAAACTGCCATGGGGTGGCTGGGACTTATCGCCAGGGCGCACGGAACCGCCCAGACCAGGAAGGCGCCGCCGACCGTGGCGAGGGCCAACCCATGGCCGGGGTGCAGCAGGGCGCGCGCTTCTTTGGCCAGCACCAAAACGGGCACCAGGATGCCGTAGTAGAAGAGGAGCTCGGTCGGTCCTTTCACCAGCATGCCCAACGCCAGGAACGGGGCCGGCGCGAGCCAGAGGTGCCAAAGGTTCGACTGACGGTGCCAAGCGGAGAGCCACCAGACCAACGCCACCCCGGTCAAGGCCACGTAGAGGGCCTCCAGTTCGGCCAACCGTCCCGTTTCCATCATGGCCAGGCCGGTCAAGAAAAAGATCGCCGCGAGCTTGCCTCCCGCGGTGCGGGCCAGCCAGCCTCGTCCGGCCACGGCCACGATGGCGAGCGCGAAAGCCGCGGTCGCCAGGGCCGACGGCAGCCGGGCCGCGACCTCCGTCCTATTCCCGGTGACCGCGAAGCTCAGGGCGATCAGCCAACTCAGCAGGGGCGGTTTGCGCAGGTAAGGATCTGAACCGACGCGCGGCACCAGCCAGTCGCCCGAAGAAAGCATGTGGAGCGCCGGCAAAGCGCGGCGCGGTTCCTCGTGCTCCAACGGCAACCGGCCCAAAGCCGGCAGGTAAATGCCGGCCCAGACCAGCAGGACCAGCAGACCGTCGGAGGCAGTCCGCCGCCAAGTCGGCGGTTGCGGCCGTCCCACCTGCGCGTCCGCAATCATCCTTTGGGTGCGGTCGGCGGGTCCGCGTGCCCGCGACGGCACACGAAGACGTAAAAGCGGTTGACCTTGCGGCCGGCTTCCTCCGTGTCGATGGCACCGAGGCGATCGATCTCGGCAAAGTCTTGCCCCAACGAAGGCGAGGTGCGGTCGATGTCTGAAACCAGCAGCGCGTCCTCGCCGGGGTGCTCCTCGCGATAACCCGGCCAGAGGACCAATTGGTTGTACGGCGGGCTGGAAACCGGCAGGTAGACGGCCGGTTGCTTTGGTAGGTAGAAAGAGAGGAGCGAAGCAGTCATGTATTTGTTGGCAATGACAAACTGGGCGCCGGTGCTCCGTTGCAAGGAAACGACTTTCGCGGCGAGATCGGGCCAACCACGTGCCCGGTCCAACGGGTCGGCGCGGTGCGGCAGTCGCAGCCAAGCGCTGTCGTGCAGCGCGGCCGTCTCCAGCGCGGCCAGCACGAGCGCAGCGATGGCCGCACCACGCTGCCAAGGCAGACCGCGCTCGATGAGGAGGTCGCCGCGCGCGGCCAACAACACCAAGCCGCCGACGTAGGCCGCGGCCGGCCAGTTGGCCTCGCTGAGGTGTTGAAAACTCAGGAGGAAATAGAAGCCGAACAAGGGCCAAAACAGGCAAAGCAAGAAGCCGGCCTCCATCCGCTTGTCGAAGCCATGCCACCAACGGCCGGGGCGGGACGCGGACGCTAGCAAGCCGAACCACAGAAGCGGGGAAATCACGCCCGCTTGCCCTCCCAAGAACGTCAGCACGCCCCCCGGATGCAAGGCTACCCGTTGGTCCAACTCACCGCGATGGACGAGGAAGCGGCTCGTGGGCCAACCGTGCGCGGCGTTCCAGAGAAGGGCCGGCGCGAGGCAAGCGCCCGCCGTGAGCAGCATCGCCGCGAATTTGGCATTGCGCAGGTGTCGGCGGGAGGCGGGATGCCATGCGCAAAACAAGCCGAAGGAGAGCCCCTCGAACAAGGCGGTGTACTTGGCGAGGGCACCGAGACCGAGTAACGCGCCGCACCACACCCAGGGGCCGAATCGATCCTGATC
>CAXUNV010000587.1:0-3095 GCA_964252355.1 uncultured Chthoniobacterales bacterium
ACGGTTCGGGCGAGTGTGGTTCGAAGCGTGTCGGAGGTGTCCGATGCCCGAGTTGGTCCTGTTGTCTCACGCCCACATGCGGCGGATCGAGCCGTTCTTCCCGCGTTCGCGGGGCCTGGCGCGCGTGGACGACCGCCGGGTGGTCAGCGGCATCATCTACGTCATCCGCCACGGACTGCAGTGGAAAGACGCGCCCCCTGGCTACGGTCCGCACAAGACGCTCTACAACCGGTTCATACGGTGGAGCCGCTTGGGCGTGTTCGCGCGCATCTTCGCCGCTTTGGCCGCCGGAGGCGGTGTGCCCAAGCGGTTGATGATCGACAGCACCCACCTGAAGGCGCACAGGACCGCCGCGAGCCTGCTGAAAAAGGGGATCGTCCTCGTTGCGTTGGCCGAACCAAAGGCGGAGCTGGTCAAGATCCTATGCGGGTGGGCGGCGGCCGGGTCGTAGGCTGAGGTCGTTGCCATCTCATCCTGGAGACGCCCGATGCTGCACACCGAACATCCTGCCCGTGCCACCGCCCATTCCGATCCTGCCACGCCACTCGACATGGACGCCACGCTGTTTGCGGCGCTGGAGCTCAGCCTGTCGAGCTGGCTGGTGGTGGCCAGCGCGCCCGGCGAGGACAAGGCCGGCAAACACGGTGTGGCGGCGTGCGACGGACCAGGGCTGCTTGCCTTGCTGGCTCGGCTGCGGGAGCGTGCCGAGCGGCGGTGGGGGCGGGGGGGGGGCCGCAACCCGCCGCGCGCCGCGTGGTGCGCGCGGCCGGGGCTGGTGCGCTCATCGTCGCTGACCTTGGGGTGCGCGACCGGCCAGTCTGGCCGGGGTTGCCGACGTTGTTCATCGACCACCACCGTCCCACGGGGCGGCCGGCGGATGCGGAAGTGTTGTCGGCCTATGGGCAGACGCCCACGCCCACCTCAGGACTACTGGCGTACTGGTGCGTGCGCCCATGCGCCGCAGGTGACGCCGGCCCGGGCGTGGCCGGGGACGCTTCCGAATGGATCGCCGCCGTGAGCTTGCTGAGCGATTTGGGCGACCGGGCGCCGTTTGCGCTGCTGGCCGAGGCGCGAAAACGGTGGGGGGCGACGCACCTGCGTCAGGCCACCAGCCTGCTCAACGCGCCGCGGCGTGCCGCAACTGGGGATGCGACGCCTGCGCTGGAGTTGCTGCTCCAGGCCGAACACCCGCGCGAAATCGCCGACGAATCCAACCCGGCGTCCCGGGCGTTGCGCGAGGCAAAAGCCGAGGTGGACCTCGCGTTTGCCCAAGCCAAAAAGGCCGCCCCGAAATTCAGCGGCAACGTCGCGCTGGTCCGGATGCACACGCCCTGCCAAGTGCACCCGATGGTCGCCCAGATCTGGCGGACGCGCCTGCCCAAGCAGATCGTCATCGGGGCAAACGGCGGTTACCGGCCGGGCCACGTCCACTTCAGCGCCCGATGCGGACCGGGCACCAACCTTCTGGATTTCTTGCGCGAACACCGTCCGCCGGGTGCGGATCCCGAGACCTACGGCAACGGGCACGATCAAGCCGGGGGCGGGGCGTTACCCTACGCCGTCTGGAACCTTTTTGTGGAAGGCCTCGGTTTCGGGCCCGAAACGCAGGTCGACGAAACCTCGGGGGAATTTCGGTGAGCGCGGTCTTGTCCGCAGACGCGGCGTCCGTTGAGCCGGCCCGGTTCGGGTTTCCCGTCAACGTGCTCGGCCGGCCCGGCCTGAAAAGCGCTGACAACCGGCGTTGGCAGAGCGGGCCCCATTTGCGCACCTCCTTGGGGTACCTGCGCCAGATTTTTGAGTACCTCGATGCCCAACGGATCCGCATGTACCGCATGGCGTCGAACTTGGCACCCTACGTCACCCACCCGGACCTGCCGCAGTTCCACCGCCAAGTGGAAGAAAGCCGGGAGGAGTTGGCCGGGCTCGGTGAAATCGCCCGTGGGCAAGGGCTACGGCTGTCGTTCCACCCGTCGCAATACATCATCCTCAACAGCCCGGACCAACGGTTGAACGCCCATTCCATTTTGGACTTGGCGGCGCAGGCGGCCATGCTCGACGCCATGGGTCTGGGTCCCGACGCGGTGTTGGTGATCCACGTCGGCGGCGCCTACGGCGACGTGTTGGCGGGCCGGGAACGCTGGGTGCGCACCTACGAAGGGCTGCCCGAGGCAGTCCGCCGACGCTTGGTGCTTGAAAACGATGACGTCTCGTACGGGGCGGCAGACGTGCTGCACATCCACGAACGCACGGGTGTGCCCCTGATCTTCGACCACCAGCACTTCTGCTGCCACAACCCGGAGCGTTTGCCGCTGCAGGAGACCGTTCGGCGGTTCCTTGGGACTTGGCCGGCGGGGGTACGTCCCAAGCTCCATTTTTCCTCGCCGCGCACCCAGTTGCGCGAGGTGCGCCGGCGCAACCGCAAGACCAACAAGTTGGAAACGGTGCTGTTGCCGCCACTTTGGACGGGCCACGCCGACTACTGCGACCCGTTCGGGTTCGTCGACTTCATGCGACGGGCACCTGCCGACGTGGTCTTTGACGTGATGCTCGAAGCCAAAGCCAAAGATTTGGCGTTGCGCCGGCTCCGGACGGACTTGGCCGGGTACGCGCCGGATGTCGCCGCGCGGTTCGGACTGAGCGCGGCGGAAGCGCCGGCCGAAGACGGACCGGTGGTCATCAGCGGCGCGGTCGAAGCGGAGGTCTCCTGACCTGGACGTTGACGGGGCCCGCGGTCGTGTGCGAAATGCCCGGCCATGGCAGGCGGCGACGATGTCGTGGCGGGAGATGCGGGCACCGCAGGGGAGGATGAAACCAGCTTGGCGATGGCTTGGCGGCATGTGACCGAAGGTCGGGAACGCATTGCGCGCCAAGAGGCGCTGATTGCCGAATTAACCCGCGACGGCCATCACGGGATGTTGCCCCAGGCGAACGACGTGCTGGCGGCGTTGCGGGAATCGCAAGCCCTGGCGGAAGAGCACCTCGCCCGCGAAATAGCCAAGGCGGAGCGCTGACGGGATTAGTTGGCCAGCGCCGGCGTGGTTTGAACGGCGGGAAGCGCAAGCCATGCCGAGGAGGGGACTCGAACCCCTAAGGAT
>CAXUNV010000588.1:0-3084 GCA_964252355.1 uncultured Chthoniobacterales bacterium
CAAACGGTGGGTCGCGTGCAGGTAAAAGAGGATGTGCGGGGTGTCGAGCGCGGCGGCGTAGAGCGTCTCGCCCGGAGGCAGCGCGCCGTCGATGCGGGCGGCGACCGGGCGGAGCGCCTCCCGCCGCTGCAACTTGGGCAGGATCTTGCCGCAATAAAATAGCAGGGCGGCGACGCCCAGCGCGGCCGTGGCCCAGTTGAGCGTGCGGATCCCAGGCGTATCCTCGAAATGTTGCCAGATGCAGGCGCCCAGCACGAGCATGGCCGCCGGGATCACGTATGGTTTGCCGGCCGGCAAGAAAAGGAGCGAGAAACTGCCGAGCAAAAGCGCCAAAGAAGCGAAGAAGACGAGGCGCAGCACGCGCGGCGTCAGGGCGGGGGCATCGCGCAGGCGCTGAGCCGCCAAGATGGCGATGGGCACCGCGAGAGGCAGGGTGTATCGCGGCAAAGACCCCGGCAGGATTGTGACCAGGAGAAACGTCGCGAGCGACCCGTACTCAAGCCCGGCGATCAGCGGCGCATCGGCCGCGGCGGCGCGACGCCGGCCGAACGGCAGCAGCAGGAGCCAAGGCAAGAAGTTGAGGAGGGCGCGGCCGAAGTTCACGACGGCGTTGCCGGGACGGTAATCGCCCCAGTCGAGGCGTTCCGCGTATTGTACGGACCAAGTATGCAGGGCGCGTTGCGCGTCCGGGCTGAGCAGGTGCGGGACGAGCCACGCGCCAAACACCAGCGCCATGACCCCGAGCCCGAGCAGGTGGGCTGAGGCGAGCAGGGTCCGCCAAGAACCGGCACGCGCCTCCGCGACGAGAACGATCCCGTAGAAGAAGAGCAGCAGCAACGGACCTTTGAGCAAAAGCCCAAGGCCGAGGAAAAAGCCCGTCACGACCCAGCGCCGAGCGGCGGAACCGTGGGCTAAGCCGATGTAGGAGACCAAGGCCAGCCCGAACGCCGCGCTGTACAAGGCGTCGATCTCGATGAGGCGTCCCTTGTCGACGAGTTCGACGGTCGTCAACACGGCGATCGCCGCAAACAGGGCGTGGTCACGGCCAAGGAACCGGCGCAACCCGACGAACGTGCCCCACGCGAGGGCAAGCATGCCGAGCGCCGACGGCAGGCGCGCCGTCGTTTCGTCGCGCCGACCGCTCACCCCGAAGCTGGCGGCGACCAACCAGTTCACGAGGGGTGGTTTGCGGAGGTAAGGCACGCCGTCGATGCGGGGCACCACGAGGTCGCCGCTCTCCAGCATGGAGACGGCCGGGAGAATGCGACGCCCTTCCTCGCCGCGGATTTCCAGCGAGCCCAGGTCGGGAAGGTAGATCCCCGCCCAGGCCAGGGCGATGAGGACGTAGGGGACAAAACGGTTTGGGAACGGCATGCCGGAGCCAGAGACGGTTCGTCTCGCCCCGGGGCCAACCCCAAAGCGAGACGAGACCGATAGCTTAAGACGGTCGGAGCGCCACCCGTTTCTCGGGAAGCCGCCGCCCCAGGCCGCTCAGGCGGCGCTCTCCGCGTGCAAAGCGGACTCGGCGTCCGCGTTGCGTTCTTTCATGGCGGCTTTGCGGCTGAGTTTGACGCGACCCTTGTCGTCGATGCCGATGCACTTCACCCAGACCAAATCGCCTACCCGCACCACTTCCTCGACGCTCTTGACGCGGAAATCCGCCAGCTCAGAGATGTGCACCAAACCGTCTTTGCCCGGCAACACTTCGACGAACGCCCCGAACTCTTTGATCGACACCACACGCCCTTGGTAAGTCTCGCCGACCTCGATTTCTTTGGTCATCCCGGTGATGATCTCTTTGGCGCGATTCAGGCTCTCGCGGTTGGACGAGTAGATGTGCACGGAACCGTCGTCGTCGATGTTGATCTCGGCGCCCGTCTCCGCCACGATCCCTTTGATCGTCTTGCCGCCCGGTCCGATCAGCAGGCCGATCTTGTCCGGGTGGATTTTGACGGTCTCGATGCGCGGTGCGTACTGGCTCAGTTCCTTCCGCGGCGACGCGATGGCCACCGCCATGACGTCGAGCACCTTCAAGCGGGCGTCGCGCGCCTGCTGGATGGCTTCGGCCAAGATCTTGTGCGGAATGCCGGGCAGCTTCAGGTCCAGTTGGAACCCAGTCACGCCGTCCCGCGTGCCGCACAATTTAAAGTCCATGTCGCCGAAGTGGTCTTCCGAGCCGATGATGTCGGTGATCGTATTGTAGCGCTTCAACACCTCGCCTTCGTACTCGGTCACCAAACCGACGGAGATGCCGCCGACGGGATGCCGGATGGGCACACCCGCGTCCATGAGCGCCATGATCCCCGCGCAGACAGACGCCATGGAGGTCGAACCATTGGACTCCATGATTTCGCTGCTCACCCGGATCGCGTACGGAAAATCCGCCTCAGGCGGAATCACCGGCGCGATGGAACGTTCCGCCAAGGCGCCGTGACCAATTTCGCGACGGCTGGCGCCGCCGGTGCGACCCGTTTCACCGACGCTGAACGGCGGGAAATTGTAGTGCAGGATAAACCGTTTGGATTGCTCGCCGCCGGTGTAGCCGTCGAGCATCTGCGCTTCTTCGGCCGACGCCAGCGTGGCCAAAGCCAAGGCCTGGGTTTCCCCCCGGGAGAAGAGGGCCGAACCGTGTGAGCGTGGCAGCAGGCCGACTTCGGCGCCCAGCTCGCGCAGGTCGTGGAACGCGCGGCCGTCGCAGCGGGTCTGCCGGTCAAGGATGCTGATGCGAAACGCCTTTTTCTGCAGGTAGTCGAACGCCTGGGAGATCTCGAACCCGCCGGCGTCCGGGTAACGCGCCACGATGGCTGCGCTCACCTCTTTGCGCAGCGCCTCGACGGCTTTGCTGCGGGCCATCTTGCCCGGCCGGTAAAGGGCGTCTTCAATCCGGTCGCCCGCCACTTCGTAGGCCACTTCAAGCAGGTCGTCGCGCACTTCGGCCAGCGGGACTTCGCGCTTTGGTTTGCCGGCCTGCGCGGCAAGTTCCCGCTGCGCCTCGACGAGTTCACGGACGAACGGTTGCGCGAACTCAAGCGCGCGGATGAAGTCCGCTTCCGGCAGTTCGTTGGCGGCACCTTCGATCATGAC
>CAXUNV010000589.1:0-3078 GCA_964252355.1 uncultured Chthoniobacterales bacterium
GGTACCGCACCGGCGACCAAGTCCGGCAGAATGCGACGGGCGAGTTCGAGTTCCTCGGGCGGAGGGACGACCAAGTCAAAATCCGCGGCTTCCGCGTGGAGCTTGGTGAGGTGGAATCAGCCATCGGCGAGCGCGACGGCGTGCGGGCCGCGGCGGTGGTCGCACGACCAGACCGGTCTGGCGCCCTGGAGTTGGCCGCTTACGTGGAGGCGGTGGCCGGGTTCTGCCCGACGCGGCTGCGTGCTGACCTCCGGCAAACCCTTCCGGAGTACATGGTGCCCACGCACCTTGTGCAGGTCGCGCAACTACCCAAAACGGCTTCTGGCAAGGTCGACCGGCGCGCCTTACCCGAGGTGACGCCCGCCGCGGCCGACGCCCGCGCGGAGCTTGCCCCCGCGTTTGGACCCAGCACCGAGACGGAGATCGCCTTGGCTTGGCGGGCGGTCTTGGGTCACGCGGATTTCGGCCCCGAAGACAACTTTTTTGAGGTCGGCGGCGACTCGCTCCGGGTGACGCAACTCCAGCAAGAGGTGCAAAGCCGCCTCGGGGCGCAGCTGCCGCTCACGACTTTCTTTAGCCACCCGAGCGTCCGTGCCTTGGCCGGCAAGCTCCGCACCACGGGCGGAACGGCAACCGGCCCCGTGGCCGACAAAGAACGGTTCGCCAAGCAACGGGCGACTCTCCCCGTCCGCAGACCTTCCCGAGCATGAGCAGAGAGACCCACATCGCCATTATCGGCATGGCCGGCCGCTTCCCCGGCGCGAGTGACACCGAGGCGTTCTGGAACAACCTGCAGACGGGTGTGGAATCCATCACCCGTTTTTCGGGGGAGGAGTTGCTGGCCGCCGGCGTGCCGGCAGAACTGCTGAATCAACCCGAATACGTCAAGGCGCGCGCGCTGCTGACCGGCGTGGAGCTTTTCGACGCCGACTTCTTCGGCTACACGCCGGCCGAGGCGGAACGCATGGATCCGCAGCACCGCCTGTTCCTGGAGGCAGCTTGGCACGCCCTGGAAGATGCGGGCTACCGTGCCGAGCGGGCACCTGGGTTGGTCGGCGTCTACGGCGCCCAGAGCCTCAACACTTACCTGTTGGCCAACCTTGCCGGAACGATCACCCGCGGCTTGGTCGAGAATTTTCAGACCGGCGATTACGCCACCCTGCTGGGCAACGACAAGGATTACCTCTGCACGCGCGTTTCCTACAAATTGAACCTGCGCGGACCGAGCCTCACCGTGCAGACGGCCTGCTCCTCCTCGCTGGTCGCGGTGACGCAGGCGTGCCAAGCGCTGCTCACCTACGGGGCCGACTTGGCGTTGGCCGGCGGTGTGTCGATTTCGTTCCCGCAGCGCCGCGGTTACCGGCACGAGCCGGGCGGCTTGGCGTCGGACGACGGCCACTGCCGGGCGTTTGACAGCCGAGCGGCTGGCACGGTGTTTGGCGACGGCGTTGGTGTGGTGGTGTTGAAACGCCTGGAAGAAGCCTTGCGCGACGGCGACCACGTCTACGCGACCATCCGCGGTTACGGGTTGAACAACGACGGGGCGACCAAGGTTGGTTACACGGCGCCGAGCGTTGAGGGCCAAGCTGAGGCCATCACCCTCGCGCACGGCATGGCGCAGGTTGAGCCGGAGACGGTTTCGTACGTGGAGGCGCACGGCACCGGGACCCCGCTGGGCGACCCCATCGAGGTTGCCGCGTTGACCGAGGCGTTCCGGCAGGGCACAGACGCCTCTGGGTACTGCGCCCTCGGCTCGCTGAAGACCAACGTCGGCCACCTCGAGACGGCATCGGGCATCGCGGGACTGATCAAGGCAGCGCTGGCCCTGGAGCAAGGCGCAATCCCGCCGACCCTGCATTTTGAGGCACCGAACCCGCGCCTTGACTTGGCGCGCAGCCCTTTTTACGTCGCCGACCGGCTGATCGCTTGGCCACGGGGCGAGCAGCCGCGGCGGGCCGGGGTGAGCAGCTTCGGCGTGGGTGGAACCAACGCGCACGTGGTGCTGGAAGAGACGCCGTTGGCACCAGCACCGCTGGCGAGCGGTCGGGAGATGCACCTCCTCACGCTCTCCGCCCGGTCCCGGCCCGCGCTGGAAGAGATGACCTCCCGCTTGGTGGCGTGGCTGCAGCGCCACCCCGGGGCAGACCTAGCCGACGTCGCCCACACCTTGCAGGTGGGCCGGAAGACGTTCGAACACCGCCGCATGACGTTTGCGCGAACCGCGCCCGACGCCGCGGACGTGTTGGGCCGGCGCGACGTCGCCCGCGTCTTCACGCGCCACGGGTCGGTGCGGCCGCCGGCCGGCGTACGAGGCACCGAATCGTTTGGCGCCCTCGCCCAACGCTGGTTGGAAGGCGAAGACGTCGATTGGGCGCAGCGGTACTCCGCGGCGGGCGAGTCCCGGCGCCGCGTGCCGCTCCCCGGTTACGCCTTTGAGCGGAAACGCTTTTTCATCGAACCTTCCACCCGGCCAACGGAAGCGGGGGAACCGCGCGCGGAAATGCCGGCGGTGCCAAACGCCGGGAACGTTCATCAGCCAAATTCCCCGACGGCTCCCGTCCAACCCTCCCCGGTTCCGGCCACGGTCGAGCCGGTCGCGTCCACGCCATGGCCATCGCCGGCACCGGACGGCACCGGGCACGCGCTCCCCACGTCCCCGGCACCGCCAGCGGGCGCAGTTGTCCAGACGGCTACGCCGCTCAGCGAGCTTCCGCCGCAGCCCGTACCCTGCCCAGGGGCCCGCAAAGGGACCATTCTGGGCCGGTTGAAAACCGTCCTGAAAAATTTGTCCGGTCAGGACGTCAGCGACGCACCCCCTTCAGCCACCTTTTTTGACCTCGGCTTTGACTCGTTGTTCCTGACGCAGGCCGGTCAAGCAGTGTTCCGAGAGTTCGGCGTCAAAGTCACCTTCCGTCAGTTGCTCGAGGAGTTGGACCATTTGGACGCGTTGGCGGGTTACCTCGATGCCAAGATGCCGCCGGAAGCCGCGCCCGAACCCGCCGGTTCGGCGATGGGCAGAACCACGCGTGCGGAACCGGCGGCGACGCCCGCCGGGGTGCCTCAGCCGCTCTTGGCGAC
>CAXUNV010000590.1:0-3063 GCA_964252355.1 uncultured Chthoniobacterales bacterium
AAGGGGGTCTCTGCAGGAAGCCGGTCGCGGCGTTCCGCCCAACGCGGCGCGAGGGGGAAGGGCGCCAAGCCGCCATGCTCGGCCGAGCGCCGGTACAAGCCGGCGAAATCGGTGAACGGCGGGACCGCTTGGCCGTCCTCCTCGTAACCTCGGACGGTCCCGTACGAAAGCCGCAGGGTGAAGGTCGCGTCCGGGTAAACCTCCGTTCCGTGGAGCGCGAAACGCGCCTGGGCAATGGCGGCGTGCGCACGGCGCAGGATGTCTTGCTGCTCGTCCACGACCTTTCGGTCGGCACGCGCCAAGCCGTCCACGGTGCGGGCCAAAACGAGCAACGGGTCGGGCGACCGTTCCACCTGGGTCGGGTCGCCCTCGTAAAAGCGGCGCCGGGTCGCGACGTCCCCGAGCGCGGTACCCTTCACCAGGGCGACGGCGCGTTCATGCGGCGACAGGCCGGCCAACACCGCCTGGACCACGGGATCATCCCCGCCTCGCAAGCCCACGAGTTCCGTAAGCGAATCGGTCAACTGCACCATCTCGAAGTCGTCGTAGACCGGGGCTTCGGAAAAGAGCGCAAGCTCCAGGGACCTGCGGTTCGACTCTTGGAACTCGGGAAGCCGCTCGCCGTCAGGTTTGACGCGCTCGGCCGATGCCCGCACCAAGGTTCGAGCGAACCCGAAAAGTTGACCCCGAAACCCTTGCGGCGAAGCCCAGGCACGACGCTCGACCATCTCGTAGTCGGGATCGTAACGGTCGAGGACCGTCTGCGCTTCGCGGATCGCGTCGAACGCCGTCAGTGCACCCGGAAACCGACCGTTGCCGCACTCGTCCTTGAAGGCCCGCTCCCGCTCGAGCCATCCCGCCAGCAGGGCCGGCGTGAGTAACGCCTGCAGACGACCGCGGTAAAGCTTGCGGCCGTTCTGCACCCCCAACAGGTCCTCGCGGGCGCGCCGGGCATTTTCGGCGCTGCGCTCGGCATAGGTCGCCAGCCCAATCTCCTCCTGACACAACGCCCCCAGCCGGCGCGGTACCAGCCGGTCGCGACGGCTGACCAATTGGTCAGAGGTGAACTCCCGCTCCGTGCTGCCGGGATGGCCGCTCACGAACACCAGATCGTTCTCGGCCGCACCTGCCGGCTCGACGGCGAGGTAGTCGGTCACGTGGGCGGGCTGACCGTTTTCGTAGGCTCGGAAAAGGCAGACATCCAAGGCGTAACGCGGGTATTCGAAGTTGTCGGCGTCGCCGCCAAAACTTGCCGCCTGCGCTTCCGGGATGAACACCAGGCGGACGTCGGTATAGACCTTGTAACGATAGAGGTGGTAGGCACCGCCCTGGTAAAGCGTGACCACGTTGCTCCGCAGACCGGTTTGGTCCGTCGACTCCTTTTCCACGGTGGCGATCGTCCGCTGGCGGGCGGCGAAGGCGTCGGCCGGTGCAAGGTGGGGCCCCACCCCGCCGTTGACCCGTGCCGTGACGTCTTCCGTCGACACCAGCACGTTGATTTCCACACCCGGGCACGGTTTTTCCTCGGCGCGGGTACGGGCGTAAAAGCCATCCCGGCCGTAATCGTGGCCCGCGTCGCTCAACGCTTGCGCGTTGCCCAGGCCGACGTGCTGGTTGGTGATGATGAGGCCGTCGGCCGAAACGAATGAACCGCTCCCGCCGTCGGACACAAAACGGACGCTGCTCCGCTGCAGATGCTCATACCACGCCGCGTCGGGCGTGAAGCCGTACCGCTGAGTCAAGCGCTCCCGCGGCGACGCGTGGAAGGGCCACATGCCCTCGTCAGCCCGGCCGCCGTTCGCCGGTCCGAAGGCGAGGGCGGCGGCGAGGGCGAGTGAGGGCCAAGGGGTGGAACCGCGGTGAAGGATCGAAAGAGGAACGGGGCGCGACACCGGGAACCGGTGTGGCCATCGCCGCGCGGTGGCAAACGGTTTCTGCAGACCGCAGCCACCCCGCCGGCATGCCAGGCCCGGCGTTAGACAAAAAACATAAAATGTCATTTGTGATCCGCCCCGGCCCGCGCTACTCGTCTCCTCACCATACCATGATCAAACCAGCCGATTCTCAGGCCGATCTCGCCGCCGCCACTCCCACCACCGGCCCCTTGGGCGGGCGCTTCACCTTCCCGGACCGTTCCCTCACCGTCCACCGCCTCGGCTACGGCGCCATGCAACTCGCCGGCCCCGGGGTTTGGGGACCCCCGCGCGACCCCGACGCCGCCGTCGCCGTGCTGCGCGAAGCCGTCGCCGCCGGGGTCGACCACATCGACACCAGCGACTTCTACGGTCCGCACGTGACCAACGGGATCATCCGGCAGGCGCTGCACCCCTACCCTGAAAACCTCGTCATTGTCACCAAGGTGGGTGCCCGCCGCGGCCCTGACAAGTCGTGGAACCCCGACACCTCGCGCCAGGGACTCACCGATGCCGTGCACGACAACCTGCGCAACCTCGGACTCGACGCGCTCGACGTCGTTAATCTTCGCCTGATGGGCGATGGCCACGGGCCCCTGGAGGGTTCTCTCGCGGAGCCGCTCACGACCCTGGCCGAACTCAAAGCCCAAGGGCTGATCCGTCACCTCGGCCTGAGCAACGTCACCCCCACGCAGTTGGCGGAGGCGCAAACCATTACGGAGGTCGTCTGCGTGCAGAACCTGTACAACGTGGCGCACCGGGACGATGACGGCTTCATCGACGACCTCGCCCGACAGGGCATCGCGTACGTGCCGTTCTTCCCGCTGGGCGGGTTCACCCCCCTGCAGTCCTCGGCGTTGGACACCGCCGCCAAGACAGTGGGAGCCACCCCCATGCAAGTCGCGCTGGCGTGGCTGCTTCAGCGGTCGCCCAACATCCTGCTCATCCCCGGCACGTCCTCCGTGCAACACCTGCGCGAGAACCTGCAGGCGGCGACCTTGCAGCTTCTCCCGCAAACGGTGGCCGACCTGGATGCCATCGCCGCAAACGCGGGGCGCTGAACGAGGCGGCCAGGAGGTCCGGCGTTCCGGGTTCGGCGTTGCGGGTTCCGAGGGACACGGGAACCCGCGGGCGGCTGACCTCTCAGGGA
>CAXUNV010000591.1:0-3061 GCA_964252355.1 uncultured Chthoniobacterales bacterium
AAGGCGATTTGGGCGCGCTGACGGGCGACGACGGCGCTCCGACCACGGCAGCGGCCCGCTGGGTGGAGGCAGTGCGGTCTTACGTGCGGACCCACCTGGCAACTGAAGCCGTCGTGATCAGCGCGCAAATCGAGAGCGATCTGGTCGACCTGCTTCCCGAAGAGGCGACGGAGTACCTAGCCGGACTTGGCGTGACCGAAAGCGGCGTCGGCGCGTTGATCCGGGCGGCGTACCACCTGCTGGGCCTGCGCACCTATTTCACCACGGGAGAGAAGGAGACGCGCGCCTGGACCATCGTCGCCGGCACCAAGGCGCCGCTGCCGGGGTCATCCACTCGGATTTTGAGCGCGGCTTCATCGCCGCCGAAACCGTGGCTTACGACCACTTGGTGGGGCTCGGCTCTTTGGGGAAAGCGCGCGAGATGGGACGGCTGCGCATCGAGGGCAAGAATTACGAAGTAAAAGACGGGGATGTGATCGAGTTCCGGTTCAACGTCTGAGGGAGCGCGGCTGGCGGCTGCCGGCCGTCGGGCGGTGTGAGCCGTCGCGCCTGACCCCGACAGGTCGGGTCGACGGTGGTTCGGGCCCGGCGGCGGGTAAGGTTCCGCGCCTTGTCCCACCATGTCACCGGCGGTGGCCACCGCCCCGCCCGGCAACCGGGAACCAAAAACCGGCAGCTGGTGCCCGCGCGCGCAGCGCCCAGGTTTACAGCGCGCGCCTTCTGAGCCACCTTCCCCGCTCCTAACGATGAGACGTAACTTTTTAGTGATCCTCGCGTGGTTTAGCGTCACCGGGGCGTTCGCGCAAAGCTTAAAACCGGACGTTCGACGCTCCTTGGTCCGGATCACCACCGTGGCCCAGGAACCCGACTACCGGGCGCCGTGGAACCCGGGTAACGTCGGCGGTGGCGTCGGCGCGGGCTTCGTCATCGCGGGAAGCCGGATCCTCACCAACGCACACGTGGTGAGCAACGCGCGGTTCATCGAGGTGGAGAAAGAGGACGATCCAAAGCGTTACCCGGCCGAGGTTCAATTCATCGGCAACGACTGCGACCTGGCCATTCTGCGGATCGCGGACCCCGGCTTCTTCAAAGGTGCGGCGCCACTCCCGTTCGGCGGCATCCCGGACATCATGTCGAGCGTGGACGTGTTCGGTTACCCGATCGGCGGCGACCGGCTCTCCGTGACGCAGGGGATCGTCTCAAGGGTCGATTTCCAGCTCTACACGTTTTCCGGCATCGATTCGCACTTGGCCATCCAGATCGATGCGGCGATCAACCCGGGCAATTCGGGGGGCCCGGTTCTGCAAAACGGCAAGGTGGTTGGCGTGGCGTTCCAGGGCTACTCCGGGGATGTCGCCCAAAATGTCGGCTACATGATCCCGACGCCGGTGATCGGACGTTTTCTGAAAGACACCGCGGGCGGCGAGTACCACGGTTACGTCGATCTCTCGATCGAGGACTTCAAGCTGATCAACCCGGCGGAGCGCCAAGCGCTCGGGTTGCCGGACGACGACGTGGGCGTGATGGTCTCGTCGGTGTCGTCCGCCGGTGCCAGCGCGGGCCGGTTGCAGGTCGGGGACGTGCTGCTGGCCATCGACGATCACCCGATCGCGAGCGACGGCTTTGTGCAACTCGACGGCGACAGGGTGCAAATGGCCGAAGTGGTCGAGCGCAAGTTCAAGGGCGAGCAAACCCGCCTGAGCGTCTGGCGGGACCGCCGACCGCTCACCGTGGAAGTGCCGCTTTCGGGAAACTGGCCTTACGCCATGCAGGCCCAACCGCACACCCTGCGGCCGCGTTACGTCGTCTTCGGCGGACTGGTCTTTCAACCGTTGAACCGCGGCTTCATGGAAGCCTACCAAGTGGATGACCTCCGGCTTCGCTATTTCTATAACTTCTTCGTCGCCGACGAAATCTACCAGACGCATCCGGAAGTCGTGGTGCTGGCCAACATCTTGCCTGACCCGGTGAACGCCTACCTTAACGACCTCCGTTTCCAGATCCTCGACCGCGTCAACGGCCGTGAGATCAAGGGTTTGGAGGATGCGGCTGCCGCGTTTGCGGAACCGGCTGATCAGTACGTCCTACAATTTCTCGGCGGCAATCGGCCCATCGTGCTCGAACGCGCCGTCGTGGAGGGGGCGCGCGACCGCATCAAAGCCAATTACGGCGTGCGGGTGGAACAATACCTTCAGAAAAGCTAACATGTCTCCTTGCCTTCAGCGCTTTAGCGCCTTCGTGCCCTGGCCCCACTTCCTTGCGGTGTTCTCTTTCGTCGCGGCATTGGGCGCCGCGCAGCCCGAGCCGGCACCGAACGTGACGCCGAAAGATGCCGTCCCGTCCGATGCCCAGGGTAGCTCGGTCATTCGGGTTAATTCCACGAACCAAGCCTACGACTTCTTTCGGCCGTGGAGCAAAAAACCGCCGGTAAACCGTCGGGGTGTCGGCGTGATCGTCGGTGAAGGGCAAGTCCTGGTGGCGGCCGAGCTGGTGGCCAATTCGAATTACATCGAACTGGAAAAGCCTGACACGGGCGAAAAGAGCACCGCGACCATCCAAGTGGTGGACTTTGAAGCCAACTTGGCGCTGCTCCGGGCGCAAGACCCGCGTTTCTTGGAAAAGTACGCACCGCTCGAGGTGGATCCCGGCGTGCGCAAGGGAGACAACCTTTCTGTCCTGCAGTTTGAAGGCAATGGCACGCCGGTGGCCACCGGGGCGGTCGTGACGAGCGTCGAGGTGGGACGGTACGAACTCGAAGACAGCGCCTTTCTGTTGTTCCGGATGAGTTGCCCGCTGCAGTACCGGGATAACAGCTTCACGTTACCGATCGTCAAAGCCAACCGGTTGGCCGCGATCCTCATGCGTTACGACGCGCGTTCGCAGACGGTGGACGCGATTTCCAGCCCGGTGATCGCGCATTTCCTCAAGGAGGCGAACGGCGGCCCTTACCGCGGCTTTCCGCGCATCGGCCTCGGTTTTTCGCCGACGCGCGACCCCCAACTACGGCGCTACCTCAAGCTGCCCGACGGTGAAGGCGGCGTGTACGTGACCGGTCTGGATC
>CAXUNV010000592.1:0-3059 GCA_964252355.1 uncultured Chthoniobacterales bacterium
TCGTCTTTCATCCCGATGCTGTAGGTGAGGCCCAGGCCCGCCTCAGCCGCCGCCGCCTGCAACGCCCTGCGTTGCCCGGCGTTCATCCGGCCGACGAACGGGGCGTTTACCTCCAGGACGTCGAAACCGCAGCGTCGCGCTCGGTCGATGAAATGCATAGGGTCGACATTCCAGTTCTGAGTCCAGTATCCGTAGTGTATCCCGATCGGGTTCATAAGTTGGTCCAAGCGGCGCAGGTGATCCGCGCGACGGGTATATAACGAGACGTGAAGGGCGAACGTAAGCTTTTAGTTCTCACCGGACGCTCCCCGGAGAGCGGCCCCACGGACGCGTGCCGCCCCGGTCGGGTCACCGGGACCGCCGGAGCCCTCAGGCAGGCGGACCGACCGCTCGCCAAAACGAGAGTCGTCGCCGCGACGGGCGGATGCGCTGGTCCGGGTTTGCGGTGAACCTCGCCCGAAAGGCCTTCCAGATCGCCATGCCAAAAAAGTCGAGGACGGCAGCGGGGTTGAGGATTGACGGGCTGCGCCCCACCATTCGCGACGTCGCGAAGGCCGCCGGGGTGTCGACGGCCACGGTCTCCCACGTGTTGAGCGGCGCGCGGGCGGTCCGTCCGGCCCGGCAAAAGCAGGTGCTCGAGGCGATCGAATCCCTGGGGTACAGCCCCAACTGGGCTGCGGCGAGCCTGCGCGTCCGGCGTTCCTCGGTGATCGGCATCGTGGTTCCGGACGTGACGAGCACCTTTTTTGGGACGTTGATCCGCGAGGTCGAAGAGCTCGCCGCCGTCAGCAACTACCAAATCCTGCTGGCTGATACGCAAGAGGATCCGGATCGAGAACGCGAACGGGTCCGCGCGCTGATCCGCCGTCGGCCCGACGGGTTGATCGTGGTCCCCTGCCGCGATCACACGCGCACGCTCGAGGACATCCGCCGGAGCGACATTCCGACCGTCATCGTCGACCGCGTCGAGAAGGAGACGGAGTTTGACAGCGTCTCGGTCGGCAACTTCGAGAGCACGCGCGAAGGCTGTCGTCACCTCATCTCTTTGGGACATCGCCGGATCACGCTGCTGGTCAGCGAACCGGGCCTGCGCAACATCGCGGAACGGATCGGAGGGTATCGAGAAGCGCTCGCGGAGGCAGGCCTTGGCCGTTTGGAGGCGATCACGGTCGCCGGCACGAACTCCGCCGAGCGGGGTTGCCAAGCCTTGCGACCGAACCTGGCGGCGCCAAGCCGGCCCACGGCCATCTTCGCCCTGACCGATTACCTCGCCTTGGGCGCGCTCCGGGCCATTTGGGAAGCGGGTTTGTCGGTGCCCAACCAGATCTCGTTGCTGGCCTTTGACGATTGCGAGTGGATGACCGGGTTGCGACCTTTCCTTTCCGCGGTGCGCCAACCCGTTCACCAGATCGCCTCCGAGGCTTGGTCCACCCTCAAAAACCGTTTGGAAGGCAAACCGATGGCTCGCTTGCGTCACGTGTTGCCTTGCTCGCTGATCATCCGCGAATCGACGGCCGCGGTTTAGGTTGGCGCGCCTCACGACCTGCGAAGGAACGGGACGAGGTGCGAGCATCGAAGGTCTCTCCGCGTGCGGGTTTCCGGCGGGGGGGACGTCTGCTGGGACGCTACCCTACTTGACCGACCCAAGCGTCAGGCCCGAGACGATGTATCTCTGCACGAAGAAGGTGAGGATGACGATCGGCAACACTTGGATGGTGGCGCCAGCGCACATCAACTCCCAGGCGATCTCGGTTTGGCCCTGGAACGAGGTCAACACCACCGGAAACGTTTTGGCGAACCGGTTGGTTAAGAAGAGCGGGAGCAATAGTTCGTTCCAGGCGAAGATGGTGATGAAGATCGTGGCGGTGGCGATGCCGCCCGAGGAAAGCGGCACCGCGATCCGGAGAAAAATCTCCCGCCATTTGCACCCGTCAATCTGGGCCGCTTCGTAGATGGCCGGGTGAATTGACCGCATGAACGAGGTGATGAGCCACACGGCCAAGGGGATCCCGACGGCCATGTAAAGTAGGATCAGGCCGATTTGGGTATCGATCAGCTTGATCTGGCGCAGCGTCAGGTAAAAGGGGATCGCGGCTGCGACGGGCGGCATCATGCGTCCCGAAAGGAACCACATCTCCAAGTCGTGCTTCTTGCGGAAATTAAACGCGGTCAGCCCAAAAGCCGCAGGCACGCTGAGCAACAGGACGCCGAGCGTGGAGATGGAGGTGACCACCAGCGAGTTGATCAAGTACGGCACGTTAAAACGGAAAAGGTCGGCGTAATTTTGGAACTGCCACTCTTCAGGCAGCCAAACCGGCGGCGTCGAGAAGATCTCGATGCGGGTTTTGAAGCTGGAAAGCGCCACCCAGATCAAGGGCGCCACGTTCAACAACGTGAGGATGGCGGCCAAGCCGAACAGAAACGGCTTTTTTAGGGACCTTTTACGCATGGATGGCCTCCCGGGGCAGCAGCTTGACCGCATAGTTGGCGATGACCATCGCGATGAGGAGAATGACGACTGCCGCCGCCGACCCGTAACCGGCGTTGAAGTATTGGAAGATTTGCCGGTAGGCGTAAAGGCTGGTGACCTCGGTGGCCCGTCCAGGTCCGCCCCGGGTGGAGGCGAAGACGATGTCAAACAGCCGGAAGTTGTCGATGATCCGGAAGATGATGCCCACGAAGGCGGTGTTGCGGATCATGGGCAGTTCGATCCGGGTGACGACGTCGTACCATTTGGCCCCGTCGATCTGCGCCGCCTCGTACAAGTCCTTGGGGATGGAGCTCAAACCGGCCATGCAGATCAGCATCAAGAAAGGGCACCACTGCCAGACGTTGACCAGGACCACGGTCCAAAGCGCCGTGTGCGGGGCGGAAAACCAAGGCTGGGCCGGTACCCCCACCACGCTCAGCAGGTAATTGATGATGCCGAAGAGCGGATCGAGGATGTAACTCCAGAGCAGGCCGACCACGACCGGCGTCACCATCATGGGGAGGATGTAGATCGTCCGCAGCACGTGGGAGGCTCGGATGTCGGCGATGGCGATGAACAAGTGCGCCAC
>CAXUNV010000593.1:0-3055 GCA_964252355.1 uncultured Chthoniobacterales bacterium
AAGCTTCTCGCGCGCGTTTGGGGGGGGCAGCGGGGGGGGGGGTTAAAACTTCGCCGACCCTACGGGGGGTAAGACGAACGCCGGGTGGGCGTCCGTCGGCCAGAGTTTTAAGGCGGCGGGTTACGCCCTCGGGAAACGAATGGTGCAAGTCGCCGCTATGAAAAAAGGGGGGCATGCGGTTTGTCCCGTCGAGCATCCGGAGGCGACCTACGCGGTGGAGCGGTACGCGGGTGTAAAACAGGCGCTGGACGAGGCCGGGGTCAGCTCCGAAGTGCTGGAAACGGGCGCCATCAGCCTCGACGACACGGTGAACAAGCTTGGTCAGTACCTGCTCGGCCGCCCCGACACGGCCGCGGTGATCGGGTTGGGGCAACTGGCCACGGAAGCCGCCCCGAAGGCGATTCGGGAGGCGAACCTCCGCATCCCAAACGGCGGGTTTGACCTCAGCACGACCATCCTCCAAAACATTATCGACGGAACGACGATCGCCACGGTTGATCAGCAACCCTTTTACCAGGGGTTCCTTTCGGTGACGGAACTCTTCTACAGAAATAAATACGGGCTGATTCCTGTGGACGTGAACACCGGCTCCGCGCTGATCGACAAGGGGAACGCGGCGGTCGCGCTTCGGTTTGCGGACACCACGCGCTGACCTCGCGACGAATGAGCGCCAAGCTTCCGAGTTCCATCCGGCCGAACCTCGCCTACGACGCCCCCGGCGCTGCCCGGCGCGGGGGTTCGGCTGCGGGCGGTTCGCCGTGGGAGGCCCTGCGTCGCCATCCGGCCGGGAACGTCTTCCTGATCCTTGCTTTGTTGCAGGCCGGGTGCGTGACGGCAAGCCTCCTCTACCCGGGGCAATTTCGTTACCTCAGTTGGTTGAACGCCGTCTCCATCCTGCGGGCGATCCCGCAGCTGGGGATCATCTCGATCGGAATCGCAATCCTCATGGTGGCGGGTGAGTACGACCTTTCGGTCGGGGCCACGTTCACGTTTTCGGCATTGGTCTTGGCCAACGCCTTCAACGCCGGTCTGCCGCTGCCCTTGGCCATCGCGGCCGGTCTCCTGACGGGAGTTGCCATCGGCGCGCTGAACGGGTTAATCACCCTATGGGCGCGCATCCCTTCGTTCATCGCGACGCTCGGGATGATGATGCTGTTGAGGGGATTGATCCTTTTCTCGTCCGGAACCCAAACGCGCCCGTTCCATCCCGGTGCCTTCTTCGAGGGGCTCATGACCGGCTCCATCGGTGCGATGCAGGTCGCGTTCCTCTGGTTGTTGGTCGTCACGGGAGCCGCTTACCTCCTGATGGACCGACACCGTTTGGGCAACCAAATCTACGCGGTGGGCGGCAACCGCGAGGCGGCGACCGCCATTGGGGTACCCGTCGCCAGGGTTAAGGTCATCGCGTTCAGTCTAGCGGGTTTGACGGCGGCGTTTTCCGGGTTGATCAGCACGGTGCGCGTCAGTTCCGTATCCCCCATCCAGGGGCAAGGCCTCGAACTTCAAGCGATCGCAGCGTGTGTGATCGGCGGGATCTCCCTTTCGGGCGGCAAAGGTTCGATGCTCGGCGCCTTTTTCGGCGCGACGCTCCTCTACACCGTCCAGGATGCGCTCCTGCTCGCGCACGCGCCCGGGTATTACCTCGACTCGTTCGTGGGTCTCATCATCATCGTGGCGGCGACGTTGAACCGGCTGGTGCAAAAGGACACATGAACGCGCCGTCCGAGGTTTTTTCGGTTTCCGACGAGGTGCGGCCGTGCCTCGAGCTGAAGGGCGCCTCCAAAACCTTTGGGCGGGTCATTGCGCTCGACCGAGTCGACTTCGCCGTTTGGCCGAACGAAATCGTGGGGCTTCTCGGGGAGAACGGCGCCGGCAAGTCGACCCTGGTCAAGGTGCTCTCCGGCATCCTTCTGGCCGACGCGGGCACCGTGCTCCGGGATGGACAACCGGCGCGGCTCCGATCGCACGCCGACGCCGAACGGCTCGGCATCGAGACGATCTACCAAGACACGGCGCTGGTGAACACCCTCTCGGTCTATCGCAACATGTTCCTCGGACGTGAGGAGACGAACGCCTTGGGTTTCCTGCGCCGGCGCGCGATGAAGGCGAAGACGATCGAGATTTTGAAGAACTTGGTCAAGATCTCCGGGATCGATTCCGGAGACCAGATTGTCGGCGCGCTCTCCGGGGGCCAGCGACAAGCGGTCGCCATCGCCCGAGCGGTGCATTTTCGAAAGAAGATGTTGCTGCTGGACGAACCGACCAGCGCGCTTTCCGTCCGCGAAACCGAAAACCTCCTCAACCACCTGCTGGCGTTGAAGGTGGCGGGGGTCTCGTGCGTGCTGGTGACCCACAACCTTTACCACGCGTTCCGGGTCTGTGACCGATTCGTCGTCCTAGCCCGCGGCCGCAAGCTCATCGACGCGCCCAAGGGCAAGACCAGCTTGGAGCAATTGACCGCGGCCATCGTAAACGGTTGACCCATGATCCTCGACACCCACCAACACTTTTGGCGGTGCGACCGCGGAGACTACCACTGGATGACCCCGACGGTCCCAATCCTCGCGCGCGACTATGGCCCGGATGACCTCCGTCCAGAGCTGGCGCGCAACGGTGTCGGACGCACCGTGCTCGTCCAGGCTGCGCAGACCGTCGCGGAAACCGAGTTCCTACTCGGGATCGCGGATGCCGCCGACTTTGTGGCCGGCGTCATCGGGTGGCTCGATTTAGAAGACGGGCGTTTTCCTGAAAGGTTCTCGGACCTGCGACGACGTTACCCGAAGTTGTTGGGGGTACGGCCGATGCTGCAAGATTTGCCGGATGACCGTTGGATCCTGCGTCCGCCGGTGTTGGAAAACCTGCGCTGGCTGGGTGAAACCCGGACGCCGTTCGAGTTTCTCATCTACCCGCGTCACCTGCCGTTCGTGCGGCAAGTCTTAGAGGTGGTGCCCGGTTTGCACGCGGTCGTCGATCACCTCGCCAAGCCACCGATCAAAAGCGGTTTGATCCAACCCTGGGCGGACCTTCTCGGCGAGGTCAGCCGTCACCCGAACGT
>CAXUNV010000594.1:0-3054 GCA_964252355.1 uncultured Chthoniobacterales bacterium
CCCACCCCGGAAGACGACGGCAGGGAGGTGTGCCGTTTTTCGTGCCGGCCGACGGAGTGAGGTAGGTGGGCAGGCGGGCGACCCGGGGGGGCGAAAACCCGGCCCGCCGGGCCGCCCGCGAGGTCCTGCCTTACCTTCCTGCATCCCGCCCTCACCCATCCGGACTCAGGAGTATTTTGACCCCTTCCTTGGCCTGCATCACCCCCAATGCCTTTTCCCATTCGGACACTCCGAACCGGTGCGTAACCAAACGAGCGGCATCGACCCGTTTCGTGGCGAGTAGCTCGAGGGCACGGTCCCAGGCCGGGGAAACGCTGGCGTTGGTGCCGGTGACGACCAACTCCTTGTAGCAGACCGCGTCTTGGTCGAACGGGATCGGTTTGCCGTACAAACCCATCTGGCAATACCGGCCGCCGCGCCGAACCAGATCCGTCAAGGTGCGCGCCGCCGGCCCCGCCCCGGCACACTCGATCACGACGTCCGCGCCGTCGGCGGTCCGGAACAGGTCTGCAGCCGCGGCCGAGAGATCCGCCTCCTTCTCCACGTCCAAGACGCGGTCGGCGCCGAGCTCTGCGGCCAGCGCCAAGCGTTCCCGGTCCTGCCCGGTGCCAAGCACCAACGCCGTGCCGCCGGCGAGTTTCACCAACTGCAAGGCGAGCAGCCCGATCGGCCCGGGCCCGGTCAGGACGACGTGGTCGCCGGGACGAACCCCAGCGGTCTGCAGCACGCCGTGCACGGTGCACGCGAGCGGTTCCGTCAGGGACGCCAGCTCCAAGTCGAGATCATCCGGCACCCGGTGCAAGTTGACGGCCGGCGTCAGGAGGTAGCGGGTGAACGCGCCGTCCTGCTTCGAGCCGATCGACCGGCGTTGCGGGCAAAGGTTGCGACGGCCGGCGCGGCACGGGGCGCACCGTCCGCACGTGTAAAAGTAGGTTTCGGTCGTCACCCGGTCGCCGGCGCACCAATCGTGCACATCCCGCCCCACCTCCACGATCCGGCCCGCTACCTCGTGCCCCATCGTGACCGGCGGTTCGGTGGCAAACTCGTCCAAGTAAATGTGCAGGTCCGTGCCGCAAATGCCGGCGGCGCACACTTCAAGGACGACCTGCCCCGGACCCGGCGTCGGTTCGGGCACCGTTTGCACTTCGACGTGGCCCACGCCGCGGGCGGTTTTACGGACGGCTAACATGAGGTGGCCGGGGTTGGTCTTCGGCGTCTGCGCGTTTGAAAGGGGAGGAGGTTGGTCGAGGTGGCTTAGCCACCACCTGCCCTCAGCTAAACCGAAACTGGTGCCGGCCGTCAAGCCAAGCCGACGCCAGGGGTCGATCTTTCCAAAGGACAGGGGCGGCGTGACGGTTGACCGTTTGCCGGCGTTTTGGCTAAATCGGTTCGCGGTGAGGTGCATGGTGGACTAGCCAGCTGGATGGACCCGAGGTCCGACCTTTCGACAGGCGCCGAATGGAACTTTTACGAGGAAAAAAGGCCTTGGTGACCGGCGGTAGCCAGGGCATCGGTCAAGCCATCGCTTTGCGGTTTGCGCGGGAGGGTGCCGACGTGGCCATCCTGCACTGGTACCGCCACGCGGACGCCGCGGCCACCGTGGCCCGCATCGAAGCGTGCGGGCGCCGGGGCTTTGCGGTCGGGGCCGACGTCGGTCGCGTCGAGGAGACGCGCGCGGCGGTCCGCGCCTCCGCCGAGGCGCTCGGCGGGTTGGACATCTTGGTCAACAACGCCGGCGTGAGCGTGCACGCGCCCTTCCTGGAGGTGGCGGAACGGGATTATGACCGCGTCCTGGCGACCAACCTAAAGGGTGCCTTCTTCGCGACGCAGGCGTTCGCGCGGGCTTGCGTCGACCGGGAGCGCCCGGGCAAGGTGATCAACGTCAGCTCCGTTCACGAGGTCCTGCCGTTCCCCAACTTCACCCCGTACTGCGCGAGCAAAGGCGCTCTGGGCATGTTGGCACGTTCGCTTGCGCTGGAGCTCGCGCCGAAAGGCATCACCGTCAACAATCTCGCCCCCGGAGCCATCGAAACATCGATGAACGCCGCCCTGCTGAACGAACCCGTGACCCTGGCGATGTTGACCCGCAAAATTCCGCTGGGCCGCATCGGCCAAACCGCCGACGTGGAAGGTGCCGCCGTCTTCTTGGCGTCGGCCGAGGCGGACTACGTCACCGGCACGACGCTTTACGTCGACGGCGGCCTGACCTGGACGCCGCAGAAGGCCAAGGGAAGCAGAGGGGCACGGTAGGGCGAGGTGTCTGGCGAGAGGACGGCGGGTGGCCCGAACAACGACTGGATGGCTGCGCCTGAAGACCTGGTGGGGCGAAGACCCAACCGGCAGACGATGGTCGCCACCGGGACCGATGGCCGCCAGTTGGTCTGAGCCGGGTTGCCTCACGGGGAAAGCTGGACCGGGAGAAAGGACGAGACGATACACCAAGGGTGTAATAGCTACCGAGAAGCCTGTTCCCGCCGGCACCCTCCGCCCCGCGGAGATCGGCGCGGGCAAAGCAGCCTCCATCGGCGGGCCGGGTCTTCGCCCCACCGGCTTCACCCCTGCGGTCCAACTCACCCTCGCTCCCGCCCGGCGGCGGGTAGGGCAAGACCCGCCTTGCCCCAACACACCTTTCGGGAGGGCGCGCCCCCCACGCCAAACGGCAAACGCCAAACGTTGCGCGTTCCGGGGACAAACGGGGACGCCTATCATCCGTCAAACCAGCGACCAGAAACCCGCAACATCCTTTCCTCTAACTCCTCCCCGGCCTCCGGCCGTACACCAGCATGAAGGCCAGCAGCGTCGCGCCGAAGATGATCTGGCGACCCTGGGGCGGCATGTTCACCGTGATGAGCACGCTCTGGAGAAGCGTGAGGAACACCGCCCCGAAAACCGTTCCCAGGTAGCCGCCCGAGCCGCCGGCCAGCGAGGTGCCGCCAAGCACCACCGCCACCACCGACGGCAGGATGTACTGGTCGCCAACCTCGATCAGCACCACGCCGGTGTACCCCAGGAGCAGCACCCCGCCGAGGGCGGCGAACAGCCCGGAAAGCGCGT
>CAXUNV010000595.1:0-3054 GCA_964252355.1 uncultured Chthoniobacterales bacterium
AACTAACCCACCACCCATCCGACCCCGTTATGCCCAAATTCACCCCCCCAAAACACCGATCGCTCGTCCGTTTGTTCATGACCCTCGCGCTCCTGCTGGTGGCCGGTGCCACCGTTGGCTCCGCGTTCGCGCAACAGAAGAAACTCATCGCCATCATCGTGCCTTCGCCCGAAAACCCGTTTTTCAAAGCCTTGGCCGACGCTGCGGATGCGAAAGCTAAAGCGCTCGGTTACGAAACGCTCGTTCTGGTGCACAACGACGATCCAGTGAAGCAGGATCAATTGTTTGACACCGCCATCGCGCGCAAAGCCTCCGCCATCATCCTCGACAACGCCGGCGCCGATGCCACGATCGCCGCGGTGGCCAAGGCCAAGAAGGCGGGCATTCCCTCGTTCCTGGTCGATCGGGAGATCAACGTGACCGGGACGGCCGTGGCCCAGTTAGTGTCCAACAACTACCAAGGCGCGACCCTCGGGGCGGAGGAGTTCGCCCGGCTCATGGGCGAAGAGGGCGACTACGTGGAGTTGCTGGGGAAAGAAACCGACACCAACGCCGGCATACGTTCCAAAGGCTACAATGACACCCTCGGCCAGTACCCCAAGTTGAAGAAGGTCGCCGCCCAGAGCGCCAACTGGGACCAGACGGAAGCTTTTCAGAAAACCCAGACCATCCTTCAGCAGTTCCCGAACATCAAAGGCCTCATCGCCGGTAATGACACCATGGCGCTCGGGGCTTACGCGGCGCTTAAGGGGGCCGGCAAAGGCCAAGTCATCGTCGTGGGCTTCGACGGCAGTCCGGACGTGGCCGACTCCATCAAAGCCCACGAAATCCGCGCGACGGTGCTCCAACCCGTGGTCAAGCTTTCCGAGATGGCGGTTGAACAAGCGGATCACTACATCCAGACCGGTAAAGCCGACCAACCCGAGAAGCAGACCATCGACTGCGTCTTGGTCAACGGCGACAACGTGAACAACTATTCGGCGTTCAGCCTTAAGGAATAGCAGAGGCTACGTCGGCCAATGGCAAACCAGGCGGGCGCCAAGACGCCCGCGTTCTCGACTTTACGGCCTTCACCCTCATAGGCCTGCTTGCGGCTGCGGAGTGGCCAAATCCCTTACCGTCCTGAGGCGAAGGGCGTCAGATCAAGAAGAGCTTTGCATCGCGGCCAGCCACCGCTTACCAGCCGCGGGCGCAGCCAGCTCTTTTTCTAGGGCAAACCTGCCGTTTCTCTTCGTCCCCGCCCACCTAAACCCCCAGACCATCACATCACCTCCATGAAAGTCTCCCCATCCCTCCGGCGATTCGTGGTTAGGCCGGCAGCTTGGCTGCTGAGCTCGGCGTCTTTCGTGACGCTGCTCGTCGCGTTCAACCCACGGCCTGGGCTCGGGGCCGATGCGCAAGCCGGCCGCTCCGGGCCGGATCCGTTTGCGTACGCCCTGGCGAACGCCGCGCGCGCCCAAGAGCCCAAATTCCGGTTCATCTACACCGATGACGCCGAGATCGACGGGCTGTCCGAGTTCATGCGGTTTCTGCTGCATGCGAACGACTTTGCCCACAGCCTTCAAGGGATCGTTTACACCAGCTCCGAATTCCATTACCGGGGAGACCCGAACGCCAACCCACCCATCCCGCCAGTAGGATGGAGCGGCGGCGACCTGCCGGAGGGCGTCGACCGGCTGCAGACCTTTCAGAGTATCATCGGCGGCGGCGGATATTTCGGGCGGTTCGGTGGTTACGCGGCAGCTTACCCGAACCTGCGCAAGCACGACCCGCGCTACCCAACGCCTGAGCACCTGTTAAGCCTGATTAAAGTCGGCAACGTCGACAACGTCGGCGAGATGACAAAAGTCACGGACGGCTCGACCCTGATCAAAGAGGCATTGCTGGCCGATGATGCCAGGCCGCTCTGGCTTTTGGCGGGCGGCGGGACGAACACCATTGCCGCGGCGTTGAGCCAGGTGGCCAAGCAGTACGAGAACACACCCCAATGGCCGGCGATCCGCAGGCATATCGCTGCGACTGCCCATATCTACATCATCCTGGACCAGGATGGGACGCTTGCGAATTACCTCAAACCGAATTGGCCAGATCTTGATGTCGTCGTGAACCGTTTCCAGTTTGCCGGCATCGCCTACGCTTCTTCACGGAACCTGTTAACCACTCCGGAGGAGCAAAACTACTTTTCGGCCCCGTTTGAGGCGCAAATCGCACAAGGGCCCATGCTGGCCGCCTACCCCTTGGCCCCCGACGGAACGCTTCTCAGTGACGGCGACGCTCCGATGTACTATTTTCTCCTGCCGAACGGCTTGAGAAGCGTGGAAAACCCGACCTGGGGCGGTTGGGGAGGCCGCTTTGCGCAGGGCACCAATCACGGCTGGTCGGATATTCCTGCGTATCTCGCCAACCCCGCCTACGTCCCAATCATCTTCCCACCGACCACGCCGTACGTGACGGATTCCGGATCCGGTTCGACCTCGGCGCTGGTGCAGGAAGGATACCCCTTAGGCCGGTGGATACCCGCGTTCCAGAATGACATGCTGTCGCGCTCGCGATGGCAAACTGCCGACTACGCGCACGCCAACCACCCGCCCGTGGCGTTCGTGCCGTTCTTTTGGCAGAACCTTTCCGCGGCGCCTGGTGAAGTGGTGCGCTTGTTCGCTCTTGCCGCCGATCCCGACGGAAACCGCTTGGCGCTACGATGGTGGCAGTACCAAGAGGCAGGCACCTACCCGAACGCGGTCACCATCCTAAACCCCAATTGTCTCGAAACGGTGATGCTCATGCCGAGGGACGCCGTGCGCGGGCAAACGATCCATTTGATCCTGCAGGTGACAGACGATGGCACCCCGCCGCTGACGCGCTATCAACGGGTGGTGGTCACGTGCAGGTGACCGGCGTCAGCGGGCGCAATCTCGCTTACGGGCATTGATTGATCGGGGGTGCGGGCGCGCCCGCGTGTCTTGGACCATCCCCGATCATCTGCCCAACTGGCTCTTGAGCCTTCATGCCAATGAAGGGAACTCAACAGACAAATGGCTGGCTAACCCAACTGTT
>CAXUNV010000596.1:0-3044 GCA_964252355.1 uncultured Chthoniobacterales bacterium
CGCCGTCACCACCGTCCGTTGGTTGACCCTCGCCGACGGCAACTGGCCCGAGAGCGCCAAGAAAGTGATCGACGCTTTCCAAGCCAAAAATCCGGACATCCGCGTGGAGATGGACAACTACCCTTTCCGCCAGCTGTTCGAGACCATTGAGGTCCGCATGAAGGCGCAGGCCGCCGACGTCGACCTGCTCAGCGTCGACGTGCCGTTGGTGGCGGCCTACGCCACCCGCGGTTACCTCGCGCCGCTCGATGAGTATTTCACGCCGGAAGAACTCGCCAACACCTGGGTCGAGTCCTCTCGGCAAGCCGGCACGTACGGCGGCAAACTCCTGGCGGCACCCCAGAACAACTCCAGCCAATTCCTGTACGTGAACTTGGCGTTGTTCGAAGCGGCCGGACTTACGCCACCCGCCTGCATCACCGCCGATCACCCGGTGACAACGCAAGAGGTCGCCAACTTGGCCGGCGAAGGTCGTTGGACTTGGGAACGCGTGGTCGACGCCGCCAAGAAACTCACCAAGGAAGATGCGGGCGGACAGGTCTGGGGGTTTGAGTTCGACCAAGTGAGCCGGCTCTACCAGTTGCAGGCGCTCGGTGAATCGTTGGGCGGCCAACTGGTCGCCAAGGATGGCCTGAAAGCGTCCGGCTACTTCGACGGCGAGGCTTGGAAGAAGGCCGCGGCGTGGTATGGGTCGCTTTTCAACACCTTGAAGGTGAGCCCAAAAGGCGTAGCCCCGGCGGAGTCCCCCAACCTTTTCGCCGGCGGCAAGGTCGCCATGTTCGTCGGCGGCGAGTGGAACCTGCCGATTTTCAAGAAGTCCGGCGTCCGGTTCGGCGTCGCGTCGCACCCGTACTTTGAAGGGGGCAAACCCGTGACGGGCACGGGCAGCTGGCACCTCGGCCTGAACCGGGCCTCCAAGAACAAGGAAGCCGCCGCCAAGTTCATCCACTTCATCACGGCGGACGACGAGGGGTCGCGGATCTGGTTTGAATCGCAGGGCCAACTTCCCGCGACGCAGAAGCTTTTATCGGCCATCGAAAGCTCGCCGCGCTACCAAGTTTTTCCGGAAAACGCCTACTTGCTGGGGGTCTACGAGGCACGGCACACGGCGGTGCCGCGCCCGCAGACGCCGGGTTACCTGCAGCTTGAGGACGTCTTCGCCTCCACGTACGAGGACATCCGCAACGGTTCTGATCCGAACGAGGCCTTGCCGGCGGGCGCGCGGCGGGTCGACCGTTTCCTCGGGCAGTTCCGGAAATGAAGGGTTGCGTCCCCGGCCGGCTGGGACGAGCGGTGCGCCGGACCCGATGAAGACCGGACGCGGCGCACCGTTTGCCTTCGTCCTGCTGTTCCCCGCCTTGGCGTGCCTCGCGGTGTTTCGCCTCTACCCCATCGCTTTGACGGTCTGGGGCAGCCTGCAACAGGAGTCGTTGGAGGAAGCCGGGAAGACGTTGTTTGTCGGGGCAAGAAATTACCTGGACCTTTTCGGGGATCCGCTCTTCTGGAAGTCGTTGTGGGTCACCCTCAAGCTGAATGCCGTCATCAACCCCGTGCAGGTAGCCCTGGCGCTCGGGTTGGCCCTGATGGTCAACCGCCGGTTTCGCGGCATCCGGTTTTACCGATTCCTGTTCTTCATCCCGATCGGGGTGTCGTTGCCGATCGCGTGCGTGATCTGGCGGTTGATGCTCGACCCGCAGGCCGGGTTGGTGAACTCCCTGCTCGGCTCGGTCGGCGTGGGCCGGCAGCCGTTCCTCATCGACGCGGGCCAAGCGCTCTGGAGCGTGGGGCTCATCGCTACCTGGAAAGGCGTCAGCTTCTGGATGATTTTCCTCTGGGCAGGCCTGCAGGCGATCCCCCCGGAGCTGCATGAGGCCGCGCGGATCGATGGAGCGGACGCTTGGCGCCGCTTTCTCCAAGTGACGCTCCCGCTGCTCAAACGTCCTTTGCTCTTCGTGTTGGTGACCGACACGGCCACGAACTTCTTGTTGTTCGTGCCGATGTTCCTCCTCACGCGGGGCGGTCCGGCTTACTCCACCAACGTGCTGATGTACGAAGCCTACAAATCGGGCTTTATCTACGGTGAGATGGGGCGTGCGCTGGCGCTGGTGACCGTCCTGCTCGCCCTGGTCGGGGTGGCGGTGGCGGGCCAATTCTTCTTTCTACGGCAGGAAGGCGCCGAGGCATGAACGGCCGAGCGGTCGACGCCCTGAAGCACGCTGCCTACCTGATCGTCGGGTTGGCGTTTCTGCTGCCGCTCTGGTGGGCGTTGAGCGCCTCGCTCAAACCGTTGCCGGAAATCTTTCGCGACACTTCCCCATTCCACCTGCGGGCGCTCCTGCCGCTGCCGTTCGACCCTGGCGCCTACGTCGAAATCTTCCGCAAAGGTTTTGGTCACACCGTTTGGAACAGCCTCGTCGTCGTCTTCTTCTCGGTGGTGCTGGGGTTGGCGATCAACGGCGCGGCCGGTTTCGCGTTCGCCGTCTTGTCCTTTCCGGGGAAGAACCTGCTTTTCGCGCTGACCGTGATCACGTTTTTGGTGCCGTCGGAGGCGATTTCGGTGCCGCTTTACACCGTGGTGCGCCTTTTTGGTTGGCTGGACACCTACGCGGGTCTGGTGGTGCCAAGCCTGGCCAACGGCATCACCATCTTTTTATTCCGCCAATTTTTTGCGGGGATCCCCCGGGAGTTGGCGGAGGCTGCCCGGATCGATGGGGCGGGTTGGTTCACCATCCTGGTGAGGATTTACGCACCGCTTTCCTGGCCGGCCGTAATCAGCGCGGGCCTGCTGATGTTCGTCTTCCAATGGGAGGCCTTCCTTTGGCCGCTCATCGCCACCCGTTCCGAACGGGTGCGCGTCATCCAAGTCGCCCTGGCCGGTTTCGAAACCCAATACGGCACGCTCTGGAACGAGCTGTTCGCCGCGTCGGTCGTGGCGTCGCTGATCCCTTTGCTGATCCTGCTGCCGCTGCAGCGTTACTACGTGCAAGGGGTGGTCGGCGCCGCCATCAAAGGGTAGCCCGCGGCCTCGCCCCACCGCTCCCCAA
>CAXUNV010000597.1:0-3019 GCA_964252355.1 uncultured Chthoniobacterales bacterium
GCGGGGGGGGGTACAACCAAGCGCAGCTCTTCTTCGTGCTCTACTTCTAGACGACCGGCCTGCACGCCATCCACTTGCTGATCGGGCTGGGGGTCACGGCCGTGTACATCGCGCTGGTGGCGGCGAGTTGGTTCCGCCCGGGGCGTGAGGTGGCCCTCGAGGTCGCGGGGCTTTACTGGCATTTCGTGGACTTCGTCTGGATTTTTGTCTTTGCCGTCTTTTACCTGCTTGGGAGTAAAGGCGGATGAGGGGACCCGCTTCCATCCTTACCTTTGTCCTCCTCGTGGTCCTGCTTGCGGTCAGCATCGGGGCTTCGCGACTGAGTCTCGGACCGTTCCAAACGCCCGTGGTTCTGACGCTGACGGTTGCGCAAGGGGCGTTGGTGCTGGTGAACTTCATGCGTGCCCGGCTGAAGTCTCGCCTGATCTGGCTGGCCGCGGGGTTTGCGTTCGTCTGGTTGGGCATTCTCTTCACGCTGGCGCTCAGCGACTACCTGACGCGCGGCATGCGTTGGTGAGCCGGTACCAGGCAAGCGGCGATCTGACTCACGGAGGGTCACCGGACCGGAAATGGCAGCAGTACGACCGACCAGATCGGTTTTATCACAATCGGGGGCGTGACCCGCGTCTCCGCAACGGTCGGAGAAGCCGCGTTGGACGCGATGGCGCGGCGGCCGGGGTGCGGGCGGCAGCCCCTGGTCCTTGCGCACGGCGCGTGCGCAAGGAGCCATGCCTTGGCCACCATCGCCGGGGTGATGGCTTAAGCTTAGTTCAGCGGCTTCCAGGCGCGCTTGGGGCGGGGGCCTCCCACGACAGCCACCACGGCACCCGGATGGCGGCTCTCCCTTGCAGGCGCAGGTCCCGCGAGGACGCCCCGACGTACACGGCGCGCTCGCCGCTCGGCAGAACCCACCGTTGCAGCCCCGTTGACCAGTAGGACAGCTCCCGCCGGCTCACTTGGAGGCGCACCCGTTTGCTCTGACCCGCGCCAAGTTCGACGCGCCTAAAGCCCACCAATTTCTTGGGCGCAAACTGCACCCCGGGCGGCGGGTTCGACGGAGGACCAACGTAGACCCGCGGCGTATCCGCCCCTCCGACCGAGCCGGTGTTCCGCACCTCGAAATTGACCTCCAGGCGGTCCCCCTCCGGCCGGACCTCCAGCCCCGAGTAGGCAAACCGCGTGTAAGACAAGCCGTGACCGAAGGGAAACAGCGGGTCGATGTGCTGCTGGTCGTACCAACGGTAGCCCATGGCGAGCCCTTCGGAGAACACCACCTCCTTGCCATCCCCCGTGATGCGCTCGGGGTGGCCGGCGAAGGGCGTCTGGTCGCCGCTGGCCGGCCAGGAGATCGGCAATCTGCCGCTTGGGTTGGCTTGGCCCAAGAGCAGCCGGGCCGTGGAAGTGCCCCCCTCCTGGCCGGGGTACCACCTCTCGAGCACCGCTTTCACGCTGCTGACCCAGGGCAGCAGCGCCGGGTCGCCGGTGTTGAGCACCACGATCGTGTTGGGGTTGGCTTTGACCACCGCCGCGATCAGCGCGTCTTGGTTGGGCGCCAGCGAGTTGACCAGTGCGGCGTTGGCGGCCCCGTTGTCGTCGGCAAACACCACCGCGACTCTGGCCGCGCGCGCGGCGGCCACCGCAGCGTTGAGCGTCTCGCCCAAGCGGGACCAGGTCAGCCGGAAAGTGAGCGGCGCGGCGAGGGGAATCGGGGTGCCCACATTGTTTGGCCAAACGGTGTTGAGCGGGATGGCCGCCGTGACCTGGATCCGGTGCGGGCCCGCCGTCAGCGCCAGCACCACGCCGTGGTTGGTCCCGTGGGCCGGCACGACGCCCGGCGGGTACGTGCTCACCGGCACCCCTGGGGTGAAGAGCGACGGCGCCGTCCCGTCGACGGTGACCTTCACCGAACCGCCGCCGAAGCTGAGAACCGGGTCCAGCCAACCCTGCTGCAACCACAAGTAATAAGTGTCCGCGGCCGGCACGGTCAGCGTGCCCGTCCAAGTGTAGGTCACGCCGGGTTTCAGGTCGTTGGCCCCGGTGGGCTCGTAATCGAGGGTGGCGTCCGTCCGCGTGGCGCCCGAGTCGCTCTGGGTGCGGGTCAGCCCCGGGCTAAGGGCCGAAGCGGGCACCACCGTGCCGATCCAATCGATGCCCGGCGCGTAGGTGAAGTTCGAGCCTGCCGGCGCCAGCGCCCGGAGCACTTGCAGCGGGCTGATGGCATCGCGCTCGGGGAAACCCCGCGCCCGCTCCTGCCGGTTGCCTTCGACCATCGTCTGGCGAGCGGTCGGGCCGACCACGGCCACCGAACCCAGGGCGGCGTCTCCGAGCGGCAAGGCGGCCCCGTCGTTCTTCAGCAGCACCGCGGCCTCTTCCGAGAGCCGTTCCACCACGGCTGCATCGGTGGCTTTGAGGTCGTCGATGTCCGGCCGGGGCGGCGGCTGGCGGGCCGCCACCGGGCCGGCCGGCGACGCGCCCGCCAGCAGCCCGAAACGCTCGTAGGCGTAGAGCACGCGCGCCACGGCCACCTCCAGCGCCCGGGCGTAGAGCGGGTCGTAGCTCGTGGAGGCGGGGTCGACCAGCGGCTTGAGCTGGGTGGCGTAGTAAGACGGGATAAAGCCGCCCAAACCGGTTCCGGGGTACTCCTGGTCTTGGCCCGAGAGCAGCGCGTGCACGCTGTGGGTGGCCCCATAATCGGAAAGCACGAAGCCCCGGAAATCCCATTGGCCGCGCAGGATCGTGGTCAAGGTCAGCGGGTTGTCCGAGCCCCAGGCGGGCGTTTGCTGCAACGGCACGATTTGGAAGCCCTGGTAGGAATCCATGACCGAGGAGGGCTTGGCATGCGTGACAGGGTATTCGTAGTCTTTGAGGTAGAGTTCGTGCGCGGTCTGGTCGTCGACGATCGTGGGCAGCGCGGGCGGGCCCGGGGTGCTAAACCCTGCACCGGCTTGGCCGTCGTAAAACGCGAAATGTTTGACCTCCGACATGAGGCCGCGGCTCTGGATGCCGGTGACCTCCTGGA
>CAXUNV010000598.1:0-3010 GCA_964252355.1 uncultured Chthoniobacterales bacterium
CCCGGCAGAAAGCCGGGCACGACGGTTCAGGTGGAAACAAGAAGGGCCTTTCCCGGCGGAAAGGCCCTTTTGCACCGTTAAACCAGGAACCTCAATAGGAAGCGCCAGAGTTGGTCGGGTTATTTCCGCCGTTAAGGTTGGTTCCACCGTTTAGCGTAACCTGGGCCACCGCGCCATATGACGATACGCTGCCGTCAGGGGCCAGAAGGTCGAGGCTGCCAATGCTGATGCTTTGGAACCCAAGCTTGCCGGCATCGTTGCTAGCCACGCCCGTTAGCGGTGTGCCTTGCACCTTCATATCTTTCAGAACGAGGGCGTCGAGGGACGCTCCGGTCGGCAAGGTGCTAATGACTCCCGCCACCAAGTCGGATTGGATGGAAGCCTTCTTCGTCTCCACCTGGGAAATGAATTGCCTGGCCTTTGCCATGGCGGCCTTCTTGGCTTCGCCTTGGTACGCGGCGACACCCGCGGCGGCGATGGACGCGCCGATGGCAACCGCAACGATGATTTCGATCAGGTTCCAACCGGCTGACCGACGATTCTGGATAAGATTCTTCACGTGTAGTTAAGGATGTTTTCACCGGCGGTCAGGCTTCGTTTGGCTTCCCAAACCGGCTTATCGGGCAATGAACGGATCAGCGCCGCTCAAATTTAGTAATTTTAATGGCAATGGTGGCTTTATGAAGGTCTCAACGATCCGCGCTCGTCACCACCCGCCTGTTCGGGAGCGTCACCGTGGCCGGTGACCCGGCCTGGACCAACCACCGTGCCCGAACCGTCCACGATGTCGAACGTGCCCAGGTCCAATGCCGCGTACCCGAGGGTGTGGGCGTCCTGGGCAGGATCATCCCCGCTCAGGGGTGTTCCTTGCACCTTCAGGCTTTGCAGGACTCGCATGGCGCACGCGGCATCGTCGACCAGCGCTGGGTCGGCACGTTCATAATACAGGCCCCGCACCGCCCCTTTCATCGTCTCCACTTGACTCAGGAATGCTTCGGCTTTCTGCACGCTTGCCCGCTGCTCCTTCCGTACGTATGCCACCGTGCCCGCCGCGGCTAAGCACGCCCCGATGGCCGTTGCTACAATGACCTCGACCAGGTTCCATCCCAGGCGCGCGGCGTCGGGAAGGTCAGTGCGGGGCCATCACAAGGGCCAAACGGCACCGTGGCGCGGCTCTTGACCGTCGCGCGGCCGAAGAAGAAACGCTCACGCCACGACGCCACGACGCGAAGTAAAGCATTTTGGCCATCGTGCACGGGGTCACGCAGAGTCGCTTCTCGCACGTCGCCTCCGGGGAAGTGCCGCGAATGCGAAACCCCCTTCCCTTTGCGCCTTTGCGTCGTGGCGTGAGCTTCTGCTTTCGTCGTGTCCGCCGTGGCGCCGCGTGAGAACCGTCCTCCCCGCCGCGCGACGGAATTCCATTAAATGCGTCAAAAATTGGACGAATAAGAGGGGATGACCCTGCGGTACCGCGACGGTTGGCGGGGCAGGGATTTTACCTAGGACATGCTCGCCGCCCCAATCGCTCCCGCCTCGCCCACGTCTTCCGGCCGTTTCCCCGGGCCTTGGGCGAACTATGATTTCGCCGGTTTGCGCAGCTTTCTGGGCGAGGCGGTGGCGGACCAGATTCTCTCCCTCAACCACAGCCCGAACCTCGCCCTGGACATCGACCGGCTGCTCTCCCCGCGCGGGGTCAACGGGACCGACACGTTCGACGGCACGGCGACGAACGGGTTTTTCTATCGTGCCATCACCCAGGGGACCAAGACGCCGGTCGTCGACCCCAACTACTTCCCGACTCATTGGAAAGAGCCGTGGCCGCTCAATGACGACGGCCTTTTCCTGCCGTTAAACCGGTCCGAGGCGCTGAAGCAGATCACCCTGCTGACGCCCGTCCCGTTGTTGATGCCCAGCCAGGCGTGGCTCTCCGAGTTGGCCGCCCGCTACCCGGATTACCGGTATGCCGTGGCCCTGTGCCTGCCCGAAGCCTTTATCCGCTACGCTCAAAGCCTCCGGGCCAAAGGGGTGTTGCGACCCGGGGAACCGGCTCCCGTGCTGCCCTTGCCCGCCGCGGTCCCCATGCCAGCGGTCAACTCGCCCTATTGCGATTTATCAGGATTCAGCGTCGACGCATCCGGGCTGAAAGGCCACTTCTCGTCGTTTGACCCGTTCATCTCCCTCAAGGCGCTGCCCGTTCACCTTTACGCCGACATCCTGACGGTGGCTTACCCGGTTCCGGCGCAAAAGACCGCGTTCCGGATGAGCGACGAGACGCGGCTCCTCACCTTACTGCCGAAGGCGTTGGCCGCGCAATCGAAACGGTTCCGGCTGAAACTGATCCAGGCGGACGGCGACGTCATTGAAGGGATCCTGGCCAACGCCACCTCCATCGACGTCTCGGCCCTGGCCGGGTCGCTGGAGGAGGCGCAAGGTGCGTACACGACCAAGCGTGAGGTGCATGCCTTCGAGGCGCAAGCCTTGGCCGACAAGGCGTACTCCGGCGATGCCAGCATGGCCGACGTCGCCCTCTCCATCATCTATGAGGCGATCAAGGCCAACGCGTCCGACATCCACATCCATCCGGAACAGAGCGAGCTGGTCATCCGGTACCGGGTCAACGGACGCTGCTACAAATTCGCCCACACGATCCCGGTTTTCTTGGGGACGCAGCTGATCGGCGCGATCAAGGCCAAGGCCAAGATCAATCACGTCACCACGCCGATCCCGCAAGACGGCGGCTTTTCGCTCCAGAACAAGCAAGGAGGCGACGTGATCGACGTCCGCGTCAACACGCAGCTGAGCGAAGAAGGCGAGTCGGCCGTGATGCGGCTGAGCCGGCAACGCCAGCGGCTGCTGACCATCAACGACCTCGGCTTGTCGGCTTTTGGTGCGCAGATCCTGCGCCGGTTCATCGACAGCGACCACGGCCTGGGGCTGGTCTGCGGCCCAACCGGATCCGGCAAATCGACGACGCTCTACGCCGCGATGGCCGACATCAACCGCGAAATCT
>CAXUNV010000599.1:0-3006 GCA_964252355.1 uncultured Chthoniobacterales bacterium
CCCGAAAATGAGACGTTAGATGCGTTACCGATGTCCTGAACCAGATGCGTCACCCATGTCTTGACCACACCCCACACCTCCGAAACCCGAAACAAGAAACCAGAAACCTAAGCCGGGAGACCCGCAAGCGCCCGGGTGGGTGCGATCCCAGGGGCATGGACGAGAACCAAAGTGGATCCCAGGAGTCGGCGGTTTCGCCGGAGGAAACGAAACGCAAGCACGAGGAGAAGAAAAAAGCGGAGGCACCCGACGACGCGGGCAAAGCTCACGAGGAGACCAAGCGCGACACCACGTGGTAGCACGCCCGGCGAGCGAGCGGGAGAGCTGCACCGGCACGGCGCGTTTGTCTGGGGACAACCCTACAGGCGTCTTCCAGCGCCCTCGGGAAAATATGGTCCGTCTCCAGGGCACCGAACAGGTAGTGGTCGGTTCCGATCAAGAAGACGCCAGCACCACACCCGAGGTGTGGCCATGGCGTCCCGCATGATGGCTATGAAGCCGGCGTAGCCGCCGGGTCGGTGCGCACCGAGGCGGGAGGGTGCCGTTTCCGACGCCAAAAGGCTGCAGCCAAGGCGCCGACTGCCAGCGCCCAAGGAGAGGTTTCCGGCACTTCCGGGGGTGCCGCGGAGGGGGTGAAACTCAAGGCCGTCGACGTGTCAAGATTTTCGGACATCTCCGGCGGAAAGCCCTCGCCCGCCAGGACCGCAGAACTGGAAAAAAGGTAGATGGTCCAGAGTCCTGGGCGAAGGTAAGTTTCTCCAGATCCGTCGATGTCCACTTGCCTGTGCCCGTCAGGATCAAAGAACTCGGCGAAGCTGCGAGCATGCGCCGACGATGGGTTGATGGCGGTCACGTCGACCGAACAGAGCACCCCACGCCTGGCATATGCCTGGAAAAACGCGTCGTCGTCGAATCCCAAATAGCTCCCTTGGTTGTTTGCGATGGCTGGTGGGCCGACAGAAACGGAGGCTTGCTGGTGGGTTTGTTAATCTAAGGCATCTTGGCCGAAAGCGAGGCTGCCGCGGCTAAGGCCCGCCGCGCTCCCAACGCCGGGCTGCCCGTAAGCCACCGACAGCTCTACCGACCCGAAGCCGCCTTGGTTGTCTTGCATACGGGAAAAGTCCGGGGCGGTAGAGGTGGTGATTTCGGAAGCTACGTCGAAACCGTGGCCGGCCGGGATCAAGGAGAACACCACATTGTCCGTGGGCGCGGCCAGCGCACCCGCAGTTGACGCCATCGCGAGCAGCCCTATGCAAGACCCAACGTGTTTCGTCAGGTGTTTTCCTACTGGCTGCAGGCCAAACGGTCCAACCATCTCGTTTGGGGGGGTGCCGCGCGGGCTTTCCGTCCCGCCGGTCGATTGGAAACGAGGAGGGGCTTCAAGCGGCTTGGTGACGGGAGTGCGCCTCAGCCGCACCGTTCCATTCGTCCGAAGCGGCCCTTTGGTGCAGATTGGGGCATCATGCGCATGCCGTTGTCAGTGTTGGACCTGTCACCCGCGGTGGCGGGTGAGGGCGAGTCGCAGGCGGTCTGGCGGACGCTCGACCTCGCCCGGCACGCCGACCGGCTCGGGTTCCGGCGTTACTGGCTGGCCGAACACCACAGCATTCCGAGCGTGGTCAGCACCGCGCCGGAGGTGTTGATCGGGCACGTGGCAGACCGTACATCGCGGATCCGGGTGGGCTCCGGTGGGATCATGCTGCCCAACCATTCCCCGTTGCGGGTTGCGGAAACTTTCCGGGTGTTGGAGACGTTGCACCCGGGCCGGATCGACCTCGGCTTGGGACGCGCCCCCGGCTCGAATTCCGTCACCGCGCTGGCGATGCGGCGGTCCCGCGAGCGGTTGGTCGCCGACGACTTTCCCGAGGCGATCGACGAATTGCTTGGCTACGGCGACAACCACCTGCCCGCCGGTCACCCGTTTTCGGCGGTGCGGGCCATGCCGACCGATGTGCCGCTACCCCCGGTTTGGATCCTGGGATCGACCGAGGACGGCGCCGGCATCGCCGCCGAGAAGGGCTTGGGTTTTGCGTTCGCCCACCACATCAACCCCGACTCGGCGGTTCCCGCCATCCGCACGTATCGGGAAAACTTCCGGGCCTCGGCGCGCTTGCCACGTCCGCAGGTGATCCTGGCCATGGCTGTGGTCTGCGCCGAAACCGAGGTGGAAGCCCGCCGCCTGGCGTCCACGACCGAACTGGCGTGGCTGCGCCTGCGCACCGGGCGGCCGGCGCCGTTGGATTCGCCGGAAACCGCAACCGCTTACCCGTACAGCCCGGCGGAACGACAGGTGGTGGAAGCGGCGCGCCGGCACTTCCTGGCGGGTGACCCGGCCGGCGTGTCGGAAAGCTTGGCGCGGATCGTTGCGCTGACTGGGGCCGACGAGGTGATGATCACTGCCATGATCTACGACCACGCCGCGCGGCTCCGATCCTACGAGTTGCTGGCGAAGACGTTCGAGTTGGCGCCCGCGTCGGGCAAAACCGCCGCTCCGGTTGACGAACCGGCGCTGGCGTCGCGCTGAGGTGACCGGTGCGACCCTGGCCGGGGCAGCGCAGTGAGCCGCCGCTCGCTCAGGCCTTGGGCGCGCGTCGGTGGCCGCGACGAAGGGTGGCGTCCAACGACCAACGGTTGTGCGGAAGGTGCAGGAACAACAGGAAGAACGCAATCGAGTAGATCAGTTGCGCGCTGAGGGCCGCGTAGTCGGCGCGGAGTGCGGTGCCCAGGGTAAGCATCACCAGCAGGAAGGCGCCGGCGGCGAGTGCCGGACGGGTGAACAGCCCGAGGATCAGGAGCAGGCCGATGACCGGTTCCCAGAACGGGATGACGCTGGCGAAGGCGCGGACGCACCATTCGGGCAGGGGAGTGCCGGCGAAATCGTGCGCGACCCCGTCCACAAATTTTGCGAGGTCGCGCCAACGCACGAAGCTGTGCAGCAGGAAGTTGACGCCGACCGTCAAGCGGAACAAGAGGTAACCGAGTTCGGCGTCGGGATGCGCGAGGGGT
>CAXUNV010000600.1:0-2995 GCA_964252355.1 uncultured Chthoniobacterales bacterium
ACTCAACCCTGCCCCAGCCGAATTCGGCCTTTTCCGTGGGGCAGCCGGCTCAAACCGCCCGGCGGCCGTTCACCCAGGTGGCGACCCTTTCAGCCGGCCGGGTTTTCGCCCCACCGGGTCGCCCTCCTCGGAACCCGGAACGCCGGACCCGCCACCCGGAATTCAGTTCCCCCCATCCGGCGCCCAGGACCGCCCGTCTTTGTCGAGGTACCCGACGCAACCGGTTCTTAGCCAAGGCGAACCGTCGGCGACCATCCGATGGGTGTCCACGTCGCCCGCCAAGGTGCGGGGCGAAGGCAGGTACTCGGCCCGGATGAGCAACTCGCCCGGCTCAGGCTCATTCTTGCCCGCGCTGCCGGCCGGCGTCGTCGGGGGTTTCGTCAGCGGCACCGTGCGCGCCTGCACCCGGTCAAAGACTTTGCCCACGCACCGGGCACCGGGCCGCGTGCCCCCGGCTCCGAGATCGTCGCCGGCGATCGGTACCGCGGTACCAAAGAGCAGCTCCACCGTGGCGTGGGCGCGGTGTTCCGCCAGAAACGCGCGGCCCGCGTCGGATAACGGCGAGTCCAAGACGAAGATGCGGTGCAGGGTCGATGACCGTTTGCGCAAGAGGTGCACCAACTCGTCGAACCGTGCCGCGGTGCGGGTCGGTTTAAACCTTTCCAACTGCCGTTGCAGCGGGGTGCGGGCAAGGACGCCGAAGCCGCTCGGCACCAAGCTCGTCAGACCCGCGCGCAGGTTGGCGAGCAGGTGCAACGGCGTGCGGCAGAGGTCGGTTTCCCCGGCCTTCAACCGCAGCGTGGTGACGAGGAGCTCGACGCTGGCCTGCAATTGCTTCTGCGTCCACCGCCAGACGACGGGTGCGCGTCGGCCGTCGTGCCCCAACAGGACTAGGGCAGGAGCGTCCTCGGGCGATTCTTCGATGGAGCCGATCCGGCCAATGCGCAGCCAGCGCGCCCGGGCGCGCTTGGAATCGAGGTATACCTTGTTTGGCACCCGACGAAGACTTGCCAGGAGGCGCGGGTCGGCGCGGTGCAAGCGCGGCAGCACGCAACCAGCCGGCAACGCGGCCCGCACCCAAGCGGCTAATTGGCGGTGCGTCCAACCCGGTTCGTGCAGGATGGGCACTGCCCCGATCTGCAACGCCGCCAGGAGGTGCACGTAATATTCCTGCCCAGGCTCCAACAGCATCAAGAAGAGGTCGCCCGGACGGACGCGCGCCTGCCGAAGCCGGATGGAAAGGCCGTCCACGGCACGGTTCAAGGCCGAGAACGTCAACACCCGGTCCCCACCGAAGGTGTGATCAATCAGCGCCGGCACGCCGGGTTGCAGGTCAACCCTTTCGCGAAACGCCTGCACGAAGTTCATACCGAACCGAATGGCGCCCCGCCCGCGGCGCCCCCCAGGATTGGCCAGGACACCCGGTTCGGCAACCCAAAAACCCGTCGATCGGCCCGCGGCGAGTCAACCGTCGAAGCGGAAGAGGCAGCGTTTGGTGAGGGTGCCTTCCGCAGGAACGGTTTGGATGCCCAACTTGCGTTCGAAAGGTTCCTGTTGCTGGTGGTCCGGCAAACCCCAGCACGGTTCCACGCAGACGAACGGACCGCCATCGCTCCAGAGGGTCAGGTACGGCGCGTCCGAAAGGTCAACGGCCACTTCCCGGTCGCCGGCCCCGTCGCGCAGCCGGACCACGTGATCCTCCACGTCGGACGGTTCGATCAGGAAAGAATCGGGCAGTTCGAACGGTTTGATCGGCAACGGTTCTCGCCCGTCGGATTCAAAGGGGCGCACTTCGCCGCTGAGGAAGTTACCTGGGGCCAAGTGCCGCACATATCGCCCGCGCGGCAGCACGATCCTGGCCTGATCCAATGAACTGACGGCAAATCCGGGGTGCAGGCCGAAACTGACGTGCGCCGGCCGGTCGGGTTCCTCGTTGCGGAACCCGAACGTGACTTCCACCTCGTTGCCTTCCAATGCATAATCGAGGCGGAACGAGACCCGGCGCGGGTACTCGTCCGGGCGGATGGCGCTTGCCGGCAGGTGAAAGCTCAGCGTACCCCGTTCGCTGATGATGACTTCCGGGTCGTCGAACCTCTTGTGGCGAAGGAAAGAGTGGTTGCCGCCGCGGATGGTGTCGCCTTCGTACACGCTCTGCTCGTTCCGCAGACGGTGAATGAAGTAGCCCATCACCGTCGCGTGGCTCTTCCAACCTTTGGTGGGCTCGCCGATCTCGCCGTCGCGGTACAGAAAACCCTTCCAACCCCCGTCGGAGAGGCGCCGGGCCACGCTCACCATCTCCGCGCCGAGGGCATCGGTGACCAGGCGAAACCCCGCTTCGTCATCGCTCATCTCGTGCAACCGGTGCCCTCCTTGTTCCAGCGTGCGGTAGCGAAAGCGCATCCCCACTTCTCCGGCGGCCCGGCCGGATGGCAACCGCAAATACGTCCCTTCACGTCACCGGGCACCCGCTCCGGCCGTCGACCGCATGCGCCCCGGCGGCTGGTTGGCTGGACACCGAGCCGCCGCGGCTCCCCGGCGCAACGACGCCTAACTGCCGCCGCCGACGTACTCGGCGATGTAGGTGTCAAACCGCGACACCTGCCCGTCGCGCGGCACCGACTTCACGTCGTAGTCGTTGTTGCCGACGACCTGTTGGGTTTGGGTGTCGAACACCATCAGGCTACCCGCCCCGGTGCTGTTCGACTCCCGGACCGTCCTCACGGCGAGATAACGTTGGCGCCGCGCCCGCGCCTTGCGTTCGACCGACATGCGCTCGTACGCCAAGCGGGCCCGTTCTTCAGCGACGCGCCGCTGCCGTTCGGTGGCTTGGTGTTTGGCGACGATGTAGGCGATCGCGCCCACCGCGGCACCCGCCGCCAACCCTGCCGCGACGGCGGTCGCGTCGCTCGCGCCGGCAGCCTTGGCGATGCCGCCAGCCGCGGCGCCGGCCGCCAACCCCGAGAGGACACCGGTTTGGGTCGGAGACATGTTCTCG
>CAXUNV010000601.1:0-2982 GCA_964252355.1 uncultured Chthoniobacterales bacterium
GCGGGGCAAAGGCCGATCTTCCTCTCACGAGCTCCTGCCTTTGTCTGCCGGGCGCGTAGCGAGACTTGCCTGAGACCGGCGCCGCCACGGCCGCGCCGCGTTCAGGCTTGTCGGGCGGACGTTGGCGGCGCACCTTGCGGCGCATCCAAAGACCTCTCCGCCCCGTTGGGGCTCACCCTTTCCACCACGCTTTTATGAACCCCACACGCGTCTTCCCCACCATCGTCGGGCGGCTTCTCCTCGCCGCTGGCCCGATCGCCGTCGTCCACGCGCAATCCGGGCCGGCGCAGGTCGAATTTCCCCGGCTCAGCCCGGCGGCCACGGTCAGTCAACGGATCGGCTTGACCGACGTCGTCGTGGAGTACTCCCGGCCGGATAAGAACGGCCGGGAGGTCTTTGGCGGGCTGGTGCCGTTCAACGAGGTTTGGCGCACCGGCGCCAACGAATCGACCAAGGTCAGCTTTTCCGACCCGGTGAAGCTCGGCGACACCGACGTGCCCGCCGGCAAATACGCCCTTTACACCATCCCGACGCCCGACCAGTGGATGGTCATCCTCTACAAGGACACCTCCCTTTGGGGCGCCTTCAAATATCGGCAGGCCGACGATTTCGCCCGCTTCACCGTCCGACCCGAGACGGCCGCGACGCCCACCGAGACGTTCACCATCGGCTTCGACGACCTCAAGGAAGACGGCGCGACGATGGTCCTGGCGTGGGACACCGTGCGGGTGCCGGTCCGGCTGACGGTGGACACCAAAGGCAAGGTTATGGCGGCCATCGCGCGGGCCACCGCCCCGGGCGCCAACCCGCCGCCGACCCCGCGAACCCTCGCGCAAGCGGCCGACTACTACCTCAGCCACGACGGGGATCCCGCCCAGGCGCTCGCCTGGATGAACGTTGCCATCGAGGGACGGCCGGCCGATTACAGCCTCTACGAGCGCAAGGCCCGCCTCCAAGCCAAGTTGGGCGACAAACCTGGCGCGATCGATTCCGCGCAACAGGCGTTGAAACTTGTCCAGGCTAAGCCGGAACAGGCCGACCCGTCCGAACCGGTCGCCCTACGCAAGTTCATCGACGACCTGCGCTGACGCGTTGCCGCCACCCGTCATGACGCGACCTTTCCAGGCGCTGACCGCCCTCGCCACGGCCGTTGGGCTCTTGCCCAACGCCGCCGCCGCGCCGGCCCCGGACCCGCGTCCCATGAACGCCGCGGAGATCGGGCTCGCCCTCGGGCGACTGAACGTCCTCGGACGGGTGCTCTACGTCGCGGCGCACCCGGACGATGAAAACACCAACCTCATCGCCTACTGGGCCAACGGCGCCGGCCTCGACACGGGTTATCTCTCCCTCACCCGCGGCGACGGCGGCCAAAACCTCCTTGGCCCCGAGCTGCGCGAGGCCCTCGGGGTCATCCGCACGCAGGAACTGCTCGCCGCCCGGCGCATCGACCACGGGCAACAGTTCTTCACGCGGGCCAACGACTTCGGCTTCTCCAAGTCGGCCGACGAAACCCTGCGCATCTGGGATCGGGAAAAGATCCTGGCGGACATCGTCTGGACGCTGCGCCGCTTCCGGCCAGACGTGGTCGTCACCCGGTTCGACGCGGCGGATCACCTCACCCACGGTCACCACACGGCTTCGGCCATCCTCGCCGAAGAGGCGTTTCGCGCGGCGGGCGACCCGGCGCGGTTCCCCGAGCAACTGACCTTCGTGCAGCCGTGGCAGCCAAGACGGCTGGTCTGGAACACGTCGCGCGCCTTTTACGCCGTTCGCAACCTCCCTTTTGACACGTCTGGGCTCGGCAGCGTCGAAGCCGGTGGCTACCTGCCGCCCCTCGGCCGGTCGTTTCCCGAGATTGCCGCCGCCAGCCGCTCGATGCACAAAACCCAAGGGTTCGGCATCGGCGCCGAACGCGGTCCGCGCCGGGAGTACTTCCGGTGGACCGCCGGCGAGCCGCTCCCGGCGGACGGCGACCTGTTTGGGGGCATCGACACCACCTGGGGCCGCGTGCCGGGCGGCGCAGGGTTTACCGCCCGGTTCCGGGAGATTGCCGCCGCGTTTCGGCCCGCCGATCCGGCGGCGTCCGCGCCGGCGCTGCTGGAGGCGCGCCGGACCGTCGCGGAACTGGCGGAACGCGGCGATCTGTGGGCGACGTCGAAGCTCCAAGAGTTGGACGGCATCCTCGCCGCCTGCCTCGGGCTGCGTCTGGCGGCCGTGACCGACGCAGCGACCGTCCGGCCAGGGGAACCGCTCCCGGTGCGGATCGAGGCCATCCAGCGCAGCCCGCTGCCGGTCACCCTCCGTGCCCTGCGCCTGCCCGTGACGGGCGAGACGCTCGCGGTAGAAACGCCGTTGGCGCCCGACGCCCCCTTCACCCGACAGCTCTCCCTTCGCCTGCCGGCCGACGTGCCTTTTTCCCGACCGTATTGGCTGCGCGAACCGGGCACGGACGGGATGTACACCGTGCGCGACCAAACGCTCGTGGGCCGTCCGGAAAACCCGCCCGCCTTCCCTGTGGAAGCGGTGCTGACCATCGACGGGACGGAACTCGTCTACAGCCTGCCCGCGCGCTTTCGCGAGGTGGACCGCGTGGTGGGCGAGCGCTCGGAACCGCTGGTGGTCACCCCGCCCGCGTTCGTGGCGCTGCCCCGGCCGGTGCTGGTTTTCGGTGACGGACGTCCGCGGGAGCTCCCCGTGCGCGTCATGGCTTCGGCCGATCGCTTCGACGGGGAAGTGGCGCTGGACGTGCCGGCCGGCTGGGAGGCGCGGCCGGCGACATGGCCCGTTCACCTCAACCGTACGGACGGTCCAGCGACGTTCCCCGTCACCCTCACCCCACCCGCCGACGCGAACGCGCCGGTGGGCACGCTGCGTACCTTCCTTGTGCCGGCCGGCGGCGGGGGGGGCCCCCCCCCCCAACCCCCCGGGGGGGTTGGGGAACCCCCCAAACCTAACCCCCCCCCGCCGCCCCCCCCCCCCGCC
>CAXUNV010000602.1:0-2970 GCA_964252355.1 uncultured Chthoniobacterales bacterium
CTCTTTCCCTTCCCTGCCCTGTCCACATGCCAAACACCCCGTTGCTTTTCCCCTTGGGCCAAGACTGGCCGTTGTACGCCGGCTTCTTCGGCTTGGTCCTTGCCCTGCTCGCGCTCGACCTTGGCGTCTTCAACCGGCGCGCGCACCGGGTCAGTGCCAAAGAAGCGCTCGGGTGGACGCTGTTTTGGATTGGGCTGGCCGGCCTTTTCAACCTGGCGCTCTTTTTGTTCGCCGATGACGTGCTGCGGGCCGACGCCCGGCTGCAGTCCATCCCGGGGTTCAACTCGGAAGCCGCCGGTCACCAAGCCGCGCTCGAGTTCCTCACCGGGTACGTCGTGGAAAAAGCCTTGGCGGTGGACAACATGTTCGTGTTCGTCGTCATCTTCACATATTTCAACATCCCGGCGGAACACCAGCACCGGGTCCTGTTCTTCGGCGTGCTCGGCGCACTGGTCTTCCGCAGCGCGTTCATCGCGCTCGGCAGCGTGCTTTTCACGCATGGCTGGGTCGTGGTGGTCTTCGGCATCTTCCTCATCTTGACCGGGCTTAAAATCCTGGTCGCGCCGTCCAAGGGGGTCGACCCGGAGCGCAATCCTGCCCTGCGCCTCGTCCGCCGGCTGCTGCCGGTCTCGGCCGGCTTGCACGGCTCACGATTTCTGGTCCGCGAAAACGGCCGGTGGCTGGCGACGCCGTTGCTGGTGGCGTTGGCTTGCGTCGAAGTCTCCGACGTCATTTTCGCCGTCGACTCGGTGCCCGCCATCTTCGCGATCACCCGGGAACCGTTCCTGGTCTTGACCTCGAACTTGTTCGCCATCCTCGGTCTGCGCTCGATGTACTTCCTGCTGGCGGGAGCGGTCGAAAAATTCCGGTACCTCAAGTATGGCCTCGGGGTGGTCCTCACGTTTGTCGGCTTGAAGATGGCGTGGCTCAACGGGCAGTTTGGCGGGCATTTTCCGATCGGCTGGTCGCTGGGCATCATCGCGGGCGTGCTTGCCCTGGCGGTGGCCGCCTCCCTCCTGACGAGCCGCCACGATGGCCGCGCCGCGGCGACGCCCAGCGCGCCTGGCGCATGACGAAGGGCGACGGACCAAAGCCAAAAGGGCCCAGGATCAAGGAAGGAGGGGCAGACGGGACGTCAGCCTTCCGGCAACACGGCTTTTGGCCGTCCACCCTGGACTGGATGCCGGGTTCTGCATTCCGCCGGCTTGGCCCTGCGCGCCGATGCACACGATCTGCTACCGTCGGTCTGCCATGGGCGCCACCGCTTTCCCGCCGTCCCCGACGAGGCGACGCTCGCCGTTGCCGATCTTGTTCCTCACCGTGTTCGTCGACATGGTGGGGTTTGGCATCGTCGTGCCCGTCCTACCGTTGTACACCGAACGGTTTGGCGCCTCACCCTGGGTGATCGGCTTGCTGCTTGGCATCTACTCCGCCATGGGCTTCCTGTTTTCACCCGTGGTAGGCGCGTTGTCGGACCGGTTTGGCCGTAAGGGCCTCTTGCTGCTCAGCACCGGCGGGCAGGCGCTCGGGTTCGGGATCATGGGTGCGGCGACCACTTTGCCGTGGCTCTTCTTCGCCCGCGGCCTCGATGGGATCTTTGGGGCCAACGTCTCGGTGACCCAAGCGTACGTGGCCGACGTGACCGCGCCGGAGAGCCGCGCCGAAGCCATGGGGTGGTTGGGCGCCGCGTTTGGGCTTGGGTTCATCTGCGGCCCCCTCCTGGGCGGTTTGCTGAGCCGCTTCTCGTTGGCGGCGCCGTTCTTTTTTGCCGGCGCCCTCGCCTTGGTCAACGCTTTCCTCATCGCCCTGCTCCTACCAGAAAGCCTCCGGCCGGAAAGTCGGGTCCGGGAACGACGGGAGTCGCCGTGGTCCGCACTGGGCGGCGATGGCCGCCTGATCGGCCCGCTGGCGGTCGCTTACTTTTTCGCCATGTTCGGCTTCGCGATGCTGACCGCGTTTTTCGCGGTCTTCACCGAGGACCGGTTCGGGTTCGGCGCAACCGAGAATGGTTACGTCTTCGCGATGGTGGGGATCATCGCGGTCCTGGTGCAGTCGCGCCTGATCGGACCGTTGACGATGCGGTTCGACGAGAAGCGGGTGGCCGTTGGCGGCACGGCCATTTTGGCGGCCAGCCTTTTCGCCCTGCCCCTGGTCCAGCACTTGTCGGCGTTGTTCCTCGTCGGCGGTGGCATCGCGGTCGGCAACTCCTTGATCAACCCGACCGTGAACAGTTTGGCGTCGCGCAGCGTCGATGAACGGCGGCAAGGCACGGTGCTGGGCCTCCTGCAGGCGGGCGGGAGCATGGGTCGCTTCCTCGGCCCGATCGCGGGTGGTCTCCTTTTGGAGTTGAACCCGCGGCATGGCCCGGAGTTCGGCCGCGCGCCATTTTGGGTGGGCGGCGGCCTGCTGCTCGTCGCGTTAGGGTTGACCACGACGGTAACCGTGCCCGCACGGGCGACGACGGCCCGACTGGTGACCGGGGATTGAAAGCCGGCCACCGGTTCGCTTGGCCCCGCTCGGTCAATCAAAGATCTGGTCGGCTTCTTCCCAGGCGGGCACGCAAGTGACCAACATCTCCAAGTCTGCCCCGGGCAACGCCGTTATCCCGTGTCGCTGGCCGACGCGGATGACCACGGTGTCACCGGGCGAGAGCAGGGCCTCCTCGCCGTCGAGGAGCATGCGACCCCGGCCGGCGACGATGTGGTAAACTTCCTCGGAACGCCGGTGGCGGTGAGGTCGGACGGCGACGCCGGCGGGCACGCGGATTTGGGCGAGGCTGTGGGTGGTGCAGCGCGAGTTGTTCGGCGCGACGATCTGGCGCGCCTGAGCACGGTCGGGCGCTTGGTACCAAGGCTGGGCGGAGAGCGGGACAATTTCCATGCGCTTCCTCTGTTCGCCCCCTTCCCAGCAGCCCACAACCAGCGACCGGCAACGTGGACCCGGCAACCCCCCGCGAGGGCGCTACCAGTC
>CAXUNV010000603.1:0-2965 GCA_964252355.1 uncultured Chthoniobacterales bacterium
CCCGTAGGGGGAGGAGGAGGTTCCTGGTCTCTGGTGAAGGCGGGGCGCCGGCGTCCCCGCGGGCAGAGAGGTGGGCGGGTCCCGCGGAAGACCCGGTTGGGGCGAAAACCCGGCCGGCAGGAAGTTGCGGACCCCGGGTATGGATGGTCGCCGGGCGGGTCTCGCCTTACTCGCCTTGCCCTACCTGCTGACCTCCTATTTCGCCGCCACGCTCGTCACCGTCCGTTTGGTCACTTGCAGACCACGCGTGCGCGCGCCCCGGACCGGAACCGTCTCCAGGTCGAAGGCTTGTTCGTCGGTCCGCGCACCCTTGGTGTGGCGGTACTTCAACCGCAACTCCTTCACGGGACGTTCCGTCAGCCACTTGATTTTGGCCCCGTCCTGAGTGCACGAATAGTCGCGGTTCATGATCGCCCCGCCGATGTTGAAGCGCTTCAGGAACGCCGCCTTCGGCGTGTGGTAGACGACCGTGAACACCCTGTCCCGGTCGTAGATGCCGAAATAGAGCACGTCTTTGTCGACGAACGCCTTCTCGGGCGGCGCCATCACTTGGTAACGTCCATTTTCCCAGAGCACCAGAAGCCGGTCCAACGGCGAGCAGCGAAACGAGGGCTCGCCCTTCACGGCGCTCCCTAAAAACCCTTTTTCCCGATCGTAAACGATCGGCAATTCCTCCGCCGTGAGTTCGCGCACGTCGATCTCTTCTGCGGTGGTCAGCTGGGTGCGGCGTTTGTAGACCTTCTGATACTTGGCGATCAGGCCTTGCAGGTACGCGGTCGCGTAGGCCGTCAGGTTGCGCAGGTTCGCCGCGACGGCTTTTAGCTCGGCCACGATCCGCGCCTTGTCTTCTTCGTTCTTCGCGAGGTCGAACCGTGAGATCCGTTTGATCTGCAGCGCGAGGAGCATCTCGATGTCTTCGGGGACGATGTCGCGGGTGAGCTGCGGCCGGAACGCGCGCCACCGCCCCTTGCACGGCCTCGTAGGTTTCGCACTCCTCGATGCGCTTGTAGATCCGGTGCTCGATGAACAATTGGATGAGCGACTTGCGGTGCAGTTCGTCCCCCAACTCGGCTTGACGGATCTCCAGTTCGCGCTTCAAGAGCGAGACCAGTTGCTCCGTGTTGAACCGGATCACGCCGTCGACTTCCATCTGCACGGGCCGCTCGCCCTGGATCACGATCAAGTTGGCGTGCAGGGTGACCTCGCAGTCCGTCCAGTGGTAGAGCGCCGCGATCGTCTTTTCGGGGTCCTCCCCAGGGGGCAGGGCAATGACGATCTCGGCGGCCGCCGCCGTGAAGTCGTTGATGGACCGAATCCGCAGTTTTTTCTTCCGGACCGCGTCCTCGATCGAGGCGATGATGCTTTCGGTCGTCGTGCTGAACGGGATCTCCCGCACGATGAGCTTGTTGCCCTCGCGCTTCTCGATCTTGGCACGCAGCCGCACCTTGCCGTTGCCGCCCCGATAGTCGGTGGCGTCCATCAGACCGCCTTGGGCGAAATCTGGCACCAAGCGGAAACGTTTGCCCTCTAGCACGGCCACCTGGGCTTTGAGCAATTCGATGAAATTGTGCGGCAGGATCCGGGTGGAGAGCCCGACGGCGATCCCCTCCGCCCCAAGCATTAACAGCAGCGGAAGTTTGCTGGGCAAAACCACCGGCTCTTGGTTGCGGCCGTCGTAGCTTGGGACGTACGCCGTGAGCTTCGGGTTGAAGATCTCGTGGCGCGCCAAGTCCGTCAGGCGGCACTCGGTGTAGCGCGACGCCGCCGCCGGATCGCCCGTGAGCACGTTGCCGAAGTTGCCCTGACCCTCGATGAGGTAGCTTTTGTTGGTGAGGTTGACCAACGCTTCCTCGATCGAAGCGTCGCCGTGCGGGTGGTACTGCATGCAGTGACCCACGATGTTGGCCACCTTGTTGAAACGGCCGTCATCCTTCTCGTACAGCGCGTGCAGGATGCGGCGCTGCACCGGCTTCAACCCGTCCTCAAGCTGCGGGATGGCCCGGTCGCGGATGACGTACGAGGCGTACTGCAGGAAGTTCTCGTCGATGAGGCTCCGGAGCGGGTCGTCCGGCAAGTGCAAAAGCGGTGCCATGAGATGAAAAGAAAGGCAGGCGTGCCCGGTGCCGGAGCAGGCGACGGTTCCGGGCGTCCACGGGCGCGGCTCAGCCGGCGAGAAGCTCCGAGTCGAGCACCAGGTGGTTCATGATGTACTCGCGGCGTTGGGGCGTGTTCTTGCCCATGTAAAACTGCAGCAAAGGCTGGACGGCGTGCGCGTCGTCCACCGTCACGGGCGTGAGCCTCATCTTTGGGCCGATGAAGTTTTTGAATTCCGCAGGAGAAATCTCGCCCAGGCCCTTGAAACGGGTGACCTCCGGGTTACGCATCCCTTCGCGCGCCCGGTCTCGCTCCCCTTCCGAGTAGCAGTAATGCGTGACCTTTTTGTCGCGGACGCGGAAGAGCGGCGTCTCCAAGATGTGGACGAACCCCTGCGTGATGAGGTCCGGGAAGAAGCGAAGAAAACAGGTGATGAGCAGGTTGCGGATGTGCAAGCCATCCACGTCGGCATCGGTGGCGAGGATCACGCGTCCATAACGCAACGTGCGCACGTTCTCTTCCACATTCAGGGTGCGGGTGAGGTTGAAGATCTCCTCATTTTTGTAGACGATCGTCCGGTTCAAATCCCAGACGTTGAGCGGTTTGCCCTTGAGGGTGAAAACCGCTTGGGTGTTCGCGTCGCGGCAGCTGGTGATGGAACCAGCCGCCGACTGGCCTTCGGTGATGAAGATCATCGACTCGGCACCCACCTTCTTCTCTTGGTTGAGGTGGACCCGGCAATCCTTGAGCTGCGGGATCCGCAACGACACTGCCGCCGAGCGTTCCCGGGCCAGCTTGCGCACATCTTGGAGCTCTTTGCGCAGCCGCTGGGTTTCTTGCACCTTGGCCACCAGCCGTTCGGCGACGTCCG
>CAXUNV010000604.1:0-2960 GCA_964252355.1 uncultured Chthoniobacterales bacterium
GCCTTTTTCACCGGTACGGCACCGAGATCACCCTGGCGGTGATTTTAGGCGTCCTTTTCGCGGCTTTGGCGGTCGCCACCCCGGTGTTTTTGACCTACGAGAACCTCTCCAACTTGGTCAAGCAATCGGCCATCAACGGGATCATCGCGCTCGGCATGACGGTCGTCATCATCACCGGCGGGATCGATTTGTCGGTCGGTTCGGTCGTCGGTTTGGCGGGCGTGGTCTCCGCGGTGCTCATGACTCAGGGGCAAGCCGTCTGGGTAGCGGTGGCCGCTGCCCTGGCAGCTTCGCTCCTCGTCGGCTTCTTCAACGCGTTCATGATCTACGAAGGCCGCATCGCGCCGTTCATCGCCACGCTCGGCTCCATGACCATGGTGCGCGGCTTGGTGCAAAAGCTGACCAACGCCCGCACGGTGGCCGGGCTGCCGCGCGACTTCCTCAGCTTCGGGGGCGCGGAATACCTGGGCGTGCCGTCGCAATTCTGGGTCTGGATCGTCCTCGCCGCCTTGACCACGGTGATGCTGACCCAGACGCGTTTCGGCAGGAATGTCTATGCCATCGGCTCAAGCCAGGAAGTCGCGCGGCTGAACGGGATTAACCTGCGACGAAACCTCTACGGCGCCTACGGCTTATGCGGCCTGTTGGCGGGCGTGGCGGGCGTCGTCTTGACGGCGCGGGTGCGCATGGCGGCCCCGACGGCGGGCGTCACCTACGAACTTTACGCCATTGCCGCCGCCGTCATCGGCGGGGCTAGCCTCACCGGCGCGCAGGGCACCACGGTCGGCGCCGTCCTCGGCGCCTTGATCATGACGACCATCGCCAGCGGCGGTAACCTGCTCGGCATCGACGCGTTCACCCTGCAGATCGCGATCGGCGCCCTCATCGTGATCGCCGTCTGGATCGATCGCCTGCGGCGCGGCCGCGCCGGAGATTGAAGAAGAACAGAGGCCAAATGGCAAAGGCCAAAGGTTGAAAGCTGGCCGCCGTGCCTGCCTTTGTCATCTGGCCTTTCATCTTTGGTCTTTGTTGGCCTTCCCCAACAAGGGCTCAACCTCCGCGAGCCGAGGCATCGACGGCGCCGTCCCCAGCCGGGTCACCGAAATCCCGGCCACTGCGCAGCCGAACCTCGTCGCCTCGGCTAAGCCCCTGCCTTCCGCCAAAGCCACCGCGAAACCACCCGCGAACGCGTCTCCCGCGCCCGTCGTTTCCAGCACCGGCCCGGCGTGGAACGCGGTCACGTGCGTGCCTGTAGGATCCGCCGCTCCCTTGCAGTAAGCACCGTTTTCGCCCAACGTCACCACCACGTTGGCGCAGCCCAGCTCGAGCAGGGCGTCCGCCAACCCTTCGACCCCGGCAAAGTCGGACAACTTCTCGCGGCCGAGCAGGCCCAGCGCCTCCGGTTCGTTGGGCGTCAGGTACGCGACGTGGCCGAGCAGCCCCGCGGGCAGCGGCAGCGCCGGTGCCGGGTTCAAGATGATCGGCACCTGACGTTCGGCGGCGAGCTCGATGCCGCGAACGGTGGGCGGGATCGGCAGCTCCAGTTGGGTGAGGAAGGCGTCGCTCTCCCCGATCGCCTCCGCCGCCGCCTCAACGTCAACAGTCGTCAGCTTCGCGCAGGCGCCCTGCACGACGATGATGGCGTTTTCTCGGGTGCGGTCGTCCACCACGATGGTGGCGGTGCCGCTGCTCTCGTCGGGATCGTCGAGCACGTGCGCAAGGCTCATCCCTTCGCCCCGGTAGAAACTGCGGGCCATGTCGCCGAAAGCGTCCCGGCCCAGTTTGGTCGCCAGCGTCACCTCGGCACCGAGCCGCGCCGCGGCCACCGCTTGGTTGGAACCTTTCCCGCCCGGTCCGAGTTTGAAGGCGTTGCCCAGGATGGTCTCACCCCAACGTGCCATGCGGTCGGTGCGGCAGGTGAGGTCGGCGACGAATGCGCCCAACACGAACAGTTTCGGCGTCGGCATGTTCGGGGTTCCTTAACGGGCCGCACCTTTCTTGGCGTGATGGTCCATAGGGGGAAGGATGTTGCGGGTCAGGACCACAAATGTGCGCCCGACCAACTTTTGTGCAGCCCTAAGGATTTTAAGTCGGGGTGTCAAGGGGAGAGAAGCCGGAAGCGGGGCAAGGGGAGCACGGGCGGCCCGCCACGGACTTGGCGCGCCCGCTCACCTCCACCATCTCCCTTGGGCTGGCGCCCTTCCCTCAATGGCCGCGCAGCTTTTTCAAGTTGGCCCAAAAATCGTCCACGTTGTCCTTGGTGATGGCACGGGTTGGCACGATCACTTCCTTGTTCTCCGGGATCTCCGGCCGTTCGCCACGAAGCTGCTGCGCGATGAGGAGCACGGATTGGTGGCCGAATTCGTAAGGGTTCTGCACCACGGTCGCTTCGACGACGCCATCCTTGATGGCCTGCAGGGTATCGTCTTCCTCGTCGAAAGTGACCGCTTTTACCTTGCCCGCCTTGCCCGACTCTTTCAGGCCATTGACGATGGCCGGCCCGTTGTAACTCCAAATCCCGACCAAGCACGAGATGTCGGGGTACTTCACCAGCGTGTCCGCGACGTTTTGCTTGGCGCGCACTCGGTCGGTGTCGTCCGTCCGAACGTCTAAAATCGTGATGTTGGAATCTTTCAACACTTCCCTGATGCCTTCGATCCGCTCTTTGGCGTTCTGGGCGTCCCGTTTGCCGACGAAAAGCATGATTTTGCCTCCTTGCGGGATGGTTTTCTTGATCAACTCTCCCGCTTGCTTCCCTGCGTCGCGGTTGTTGGTGCCCACATAGAATGCGCGTTTACTGCCGGCCGCGTCGCTGTCGGTGGTGGTGATCAGCGTCTTGGCCGCGCCGCGGTCGATCATGGAGATCTGGTTGGTTGAGTCGATCGGACTGATCGCGATCGCGTCGACCCCTCGGACCACGAGATCGTCGAAGATCCGCGTCTGTTCGGAAGGGGTACCGT
>CAXUNV010000605.1:0-2959 GCA_964252355.1 uncultured Chthoniobacterales bacterium
ACATCTGGGTCTCGACGATACTTCCGCCGGACGAGTTGAAGAAGCTCTACTTCCAATAGTTCGCCCCGCCCGATGGAACCCGCGCCCGAGCCCATCCTGACCGTCCGCGGCGTTTCCAAGCATTTCGGCGGGGTCCAGGCCTTGCGCGAAGCCGACTTGGCGCTCCGTCCCGGCGAGGTGCACGTGTTGATGGGATCCAACGGATCCGGCAAAAGCACGTTGTGCCGCGTCATCGCCGGGGCGCTCGGGCCCGATGGCGGCGAGTTTTCCTACCGCGGTGCGCCGGTCCGGTTTGCGCGGCCGGCCCTGGCACGAAAGGCCGGCATCGCGGTGGTCTACCAAGAGACGAGCCTGATCCCGACGTTGACCGTGGAGGAGAACATCCTCCTGGGCACCGAACCGCGGCTCGCGGGGATCTTCATCGGGCGTGCGGCGCGCCGGCGGCGGGTGGAGGCGCTGCTGGACCAGTTCGGTCGGGAAGCGCATTTACGGGTCGGCTTGCGCGATCGCGTGGGCGACCTGGACGTCGACCAACGCCAGCTGGTCGAGATCCTCAAGGTCTTGGCCACCGACGCCAAGGTCATCATCTTCGACGAAGCCACGTCGTCGCTCGACAAGGCGCAGGTGGAAGTCTTCTTCGGTTTGGTCCGGCGCCTGCGGGCGGACGGCAAGGCGGTGGTGTTCATCAGCCACCGCATGGAAGAGGTGTTCGCCATCGGCGATCGGGTCACGGTGTTGCGCAACGGCCGGACGGTCTTCGGCGCGGCGTTGCCCGAAACGAACCGGGCCGAAATCATTGGTCACATGGTGGGTGGCGCCGACTTGGCGGCCGCCGCCAAGGCGTCCTCGCGCCGGGTGAGCGCCGACGTCGTCTTGCGGGTCGACGGCTTGGTCGGACCCAAGGTGCGGGGCGTCTCCTTCGAGCTGCACCGGGGCGAGATCCTCGGCTTGGGCGGCCTGCATGGCCAAGGGCAATCGGACCTGCTGCTCACGCTCTTCGGCGCGGTGCCCCGTTCGGCAGGCCGGGTGGAACTCCGCGGCAAAACCGTGCGGCTCCATTCCCCGACCGAAGCGATCCGCCACCGGGTCGCGTACCTTTCCGGGGACCGCGGCAAGGCCGGCGTGTTCGGCATCCGCCCGATCTTCGAAAATCTCATCATTTCACGGCTGGTCCGCTCCAACCGGCTCTTCATCCGCCCGCAGGCGGCCCGGCAGGCGATGGCGCCTTTTTTAGAGGCGTTGAAGGTGAAGTACGCCAGCCTCAGCCAGCCCGTGCAATCCTTGAGCGGTGGCAACCAGCAAAAGGTGTTGGTCAGCCGGTGGCTAGCTACCGGCCCGGAGGTGCTGCTCCTCGACGATCCCACCAAGGGCATCGACGTTCGTGCCAAAGAAGACCTGTACGAACTGATGGCTCGCCTTTGCGCCGAGGGTGCCGCGATCATCCTCTATTCTTCCGAGGACCTGGAACTGCTGGCCAACGCCGACCGCGTCTTGGTCTTCAACAGCGGCCAAGCCGTCGACGAACTGCGCGACGGTCGCATGACGGAGTACCACCTCTACGCAGCCGCGCTCGCCTCCACCGCCGCATGACGACCGCCGCTTCTCCGCCGACCCTCGCGCGCCGGCCGGCGCCCCCCGCCTTCGACCGGCGCCGGCACCCGTACTGGCTGGCGGTGCTGGTCTTCATCGTCCTCTTCGGGGTGAACGTGGCGCTGCAACCGCGTTTCATCGAACCAGGTTCCATCGTGTCGAACCTGACGAGTTACCTCCCGCTGATGATTCTCGCCGTCGGTCAGACGTACGTGGTGCTCGGGGGCAGCGTCGATTTGTCGATCGGGTCGGTGGTGAGCTTGGTCAACGTGGTGACGGTGACGTCGGTCGAACGCTTTGGTGGCACCCCGACGGCGGTGGCGCTCGGCATCCTCCTCGGGTTGGCCGTCGGCTTGGCGGCGGGCGCCCTGAACGGGTTGGCGGTCGGCGTGTTCGGGTTGCAACCGATCGTCGCGACGTTTGCGACCAGCATCATCTTTGGCGGCTTGGCGTTGTACGTGATGCCGCAGGCGGGCGGCTCGATTCCGGATTTCTACTTCCAAACCTACGCCGGTACGCTGGCAGGCGTGCCGGTGCCGCTCCTGATCTTGGCCGCGCTCATCGCCGGCAACGCCCTGCTGGCGCGCACGAGTTTTTACACCTACCTGTTGGCGTTGGGAGGCAACCGGCAGGGCGCCTTTCAGACCGGGTTGCCCGTGGTGGGCGTGCAGGTCCGCAGCCACATCCTGACCGGCGCCTGTGCGGCGTTGGCCTCGCTTTGCATCCTGGGTGAGACCGCGTCGGGCGACCCGTTGTTGGGACCGGCGTTCACGTTGAGTTCGGTGAGTGCGGTGGTGCTCGGCGGCACGCCCCTGTCGGGCGGTGCCGGGTCGATCGTTGGCTCGCTGCTGGGTGGCGCGACGTTGGGTCTGATCAACAGCGTCATTTTTTTCAGCCGGCTTCCGTACTACCTGCAGCCGTTGGTGCAGGGCCTCATCATCCTGCTCGCGTTGGCGGGGGGCGTCTTGGTTTCAAGGAAACGCTGACGCGCGCGCGCAACCATTCCATGAGCCAGCCTATCACCGCCGAAGCGGGGCCGCGTTTCGCCGCCGGGAAAATGTTTCGGCAACCGATCGCGCAGCTCATCCTGGCCACGGTGGCGGTGGTTCTCGTGGGTCAGACCTTGGCGCCGGGGTTCGCTTCCGAGCGGCAACTGGTCGACAAACTGACCATCGCCGCCATCCTCGCCGTGGTTGCCGCCGGCCAGAACTTGGTGATCCTGGCCGGACGCGAAGGCGTGGACCTTTCGGTCGGTGGCGTGGCTACCTTGGGGGCGTTGGTCGCCGGTAACGTGATGTCGGGTTCCGACGCCCAAGTGTTGCCGGCCGCGGGTGCGGCCGCGCTCGTCGGCCTGACCGTAGGCTTGTGC
>CAXUNV010000606.1:0-2945 GCA_964252355.1 uncultured Chthoniobacterales bacterium
GCGCCGCGGCCGCCGCCCCCGCCGGCGGGGGCCGGGCGCCAGCGGGCCCGGTCTCCCGTGCGGTACAGCCGTTCGGGCGTTGCCCCGGGCCGCACCGCCCGGGGGACGAACCGCTCGGCGGCAAGCTGGCCCCGGTAGCCGCGCGCCAACCCGTCGCCGCCCAGCCAGAGCTCGCCCGCCACCCCGGCCGGCACCGGCCGCCCGCGCCGGTCGAGCACGTAAGCCGTGGTGTTGGCCAGCGGCCGGCCGATCGGTAGGGTGTCGCCGGCGAAGCCCGGCTTTATCGGGTGCCAACAGGCGAAGGTGGTGCACTCGGTCGGCCCGTAGCCGTTGACCAGCCGCAGGCCGGGCAGCGCCGCCAAGGCCCGGCGCACGTGCGGCGCCGAGAGCGCCTCGCCCCCGACCAGCAACTCCTCCAGGCCCGCCAGGCACCCGGGGTCCTCGTCCGCCAGCGCGTTGAAGAGCGCGCTGGTCAGCCAAGCCGTCTGCACGCCGTCACGCCGCACCAGCGCCGCCAGACCCGCCGCCGTGGGCACCCGGCCCGGGTAGAGGACGCAGGCGCCCCCGCGCAGGAGCGCCCCCCAGACCTCGAAGGTCGCCGCGTCAAAGGTCGGGGGTGCCGCGTGCAGGATTCGCCGGCCCGGCCCCAAGGTCGCGTAACCCTCTGCGAAGGCTAGCCGTGCCACGCCCCGTTGGGTGACCTCCACCCCTTTGGGTGTCCCCGTCGAGCCCGAGGTGTAAAGCACGCAGGCCAGCGACGATGCCCCGTCCTCGCCAAACCCGGTTTCGGCCATGCGGAGCGGGGACTCAGCGCACGCCGCGATTTTCTCCACTTCCGCGTCGACGCACACCAGCCGCAGGTCCGACGCCGCAGGCAGCCTCAACCGGAAACGCTCTTCCGTGATCACCGCACGCACCCCCGCATCGCGGACCATGAACTCCAGGCGTGCCTCCGGATACTCCGGATCCAAGGGGACGTAAGCACCCCCCGCCTTCAAGATGGCCAAGAACGACACCAACAAATTAGCCGAACGTTCCAGGCAGACCCCGACCGTGGCGCCCGGGCCCACCCCCGCGGCCTCCAGGTGGCGCGCCAGCCGGTTGCTGCGCGCGTCGAGCTCCGCGTAACTGACCACCGCCCCGTCCTCAAGCACCGCCGGCGCTCCGGGGGTTTCCGCCGCGCGCTGCGCAAAAATCTCCGCCAGCGAGCTCTCCCGCGGGTAAGGGCGTCCGGTGTCGTTCCATTCGACGACGGTCCGTTGCCGTTCGGCCTCGTCCAGCAGGTCAATTTCCCAAATGGGTGCGTCGGGACCCTTGACCATCGCGTCCAAGGTTCGCTGGTAGAGGGTCGCCATGCGTTCCATCGTCGCCGCTTCGAACAGGTCGGTGCTGTAGATCAGCCAACCGGATAAGTCCCGACCGTCCTCCCAGAAGTGCATTTCCAAGTCGAACCGGGTCGTGCCCGAGTCGTTGCCCACGGGTGATGCCCGCAACCCCTCCAGCTTCAGCGGCGCGATCGCCGCGTTCTGCAGCGCGAACATGACCTGCAGCAACGGGTTGCGGCTTAGGTCCCGCTCCGGGGAGAGATCCTCCACCAGTTTTTCAAACGGCAGGTCCTGGTGAGCGTAGGCTTCCAGCGTCACTTGGCGCACCCGGGCGACGGCCTCGCGCACCGTGAGATCTCCACGGAGGTTGACGCGGAGCAATTGGGCGTTCGCAAAAAACCCGATCAACTCTTCGAGCTCGGACCGGTTGCGGTTGGCGATGGGGGCGCCGATGGCCAAGTCATCTTCGTCGGTGTAACGCTGCAGGAGGATGCCGAACGCCGTTAGCAGCGTCATGAAGAGCGTCACGTTCTGTCGGGCGCTAAACTCGCGCGCCGCCTCGCTCAGTTCGCTCGGCAGTTGGAATCGCCAAACGTCCCCCTCAAACGTTGGGACCGGCGGACGCACCCGGTCGGTCGGCAGTTCCAAAACGCGCATACCGTCGAGCTGTTTGCGCCAGTACCGGAGCTGGGTCTCCAGCGTGTCGCTCTTCAGCCATTCCCGCTGCCAAACCGCGAAGTCGGCGTACTGGATAGAAAGTTCCTTCAACGGCGACGGCTTGCCTGCGGTGAACGCCGCGTAGAGCTGGCTGAGTTCCCGGAAAAGGACCCCCAACGACCAGCCGTCCGAGACGATGTGGTGCATCGTCACGAGCAGCACGTGCTCGCGGGGTGCCACCCGGACCAGTCGCGCCCGGAACACGGGCCCACGCGCAAGGTCGAATCGTTCCTCCGCCTCAGCCGCTTGCAGGCGCCGCACCTCGCGCCACGCCGCTGCCGGTTCCTCGCCGCTCAGATCGACGACGGGCAGCGTGTACCCACTAAAGGGCTGGATCACCTGCATCGCCGTGTCGCCGACGGCCTGGAACGTCGTCCGCAGCGCCTCGTGCCGCGCCACCACCTCCCCCAGCGCGCATTCCAACGCGTGAACATCTAACGCTCCCTCCAACTTCACCGCAAAAGGGACCGTGTAGGCCAGGTTGCCCGGCATGAACTGTTCCAAAAACCAAAGGCGCTGCTGCGCGTGGGACAACGGGACCGGCCCGTTCCGAGGGACACGCCGGAGCGCGACGTCGGCGGCCTTGTCGCCCAGCAACCGGCGTTCGATCACGGCGGCGAAACCGGCCACGCGCGGATTTTCAAAGAGGTCGTGCAAGGGAACCTCCACTTCGAAGACGCTGCGCACCCGGGAAATCACCTGGGTCGCCATCAGCGAGTGGCCGCCCAGCTCAAAGAAGTTCTCGTCGATTCCCACCCGCGCCAGCCCAAGGATTTCTGCCCACAATTGGCACAAGCGTTCCTCGACCGGGGTACGCGGCGGCTGGTACCCCCGCGCCGGATCCCGGCGGCGCGGGGTCCCTGGCCCCCGACGAGCCACCTTGCCGGTGGGCGCACGCGGCCG
>CAXUNV010000607.1:0-2939 GCA_964252355.1 uncultured Chthoniobacterales bacterium
GAATTTATCGTCCCGCTTTGCGCCGCACCTCGTCGCGCCGCATCGGCATGGAGTCGATCAGGCGGAAGAGGTCGTCGTTGGCGACAGGGTTGGAACGTTCCAGGGCGGTGTGCCCGTCCTTGCCGATGAGCAGGACCCGGAAGTCGCCCGGCGGCACGCCAAAGCGGCGGTGCAGCGGCCCTTCCCCGACCTCCCGCAAGAACGTGAGGTCACGCTCGTCGTACTCGCCTTTGGCACCGTCATACGCGGCCTGCTGCGCCGTTGCCCGGCCATCGTCGGCCCGTGGCGCGAGCAAGACCACCAAGCGCTTTTTCCAACGGTACGGGGTGATGGGGTCGGCCGGGGCGTTCATGATGGGTAGAAGGAGGACGATGGCGGCAAGGAAGGAGGCGCGCAGGCTCATCCGTTTAATCCGCCGGATCCGATCCCGTCGGACGCACGGACCATCCGTCTTTTCGGGCGCGCGCGGGTGCGACGCTCCGCCGGTTGCGCTCGGGCTGTCCGCGGGTCAGGATGTCGGGGGATCGCGGGCCTTCGGAAGGGAGAAGCGCGACACCCGGCATGCACACCAAGCGCATCATTCCCTGCCTGGACGTCAACGACGGCCGCGTGGTCAAAGGCACCCGTTTCGTGGGGTTGCGCGACGCTGGCGACCCGGTGGAATGTGCCATGGAGTACAATCGGCAAGGGGCGGATGAACTCGTGTTTTTAGACATCACGGCCTCCTCGGACGATCGCCGCACGATGATCGAGGTGGTGGAACGAACCGCGGACGAGTGTTTCATGCCGTTGACGGTGGGCGGCGGGGTGCGCTCCACCGCCGATGCGCGCGCGTTGCTGCGGGCCGGTGCGGACAAGGTGAGCGTAAACACCGCGGCGGTTTTGGATCCGGGGCTCGTCGCCCGGTGCGCGGACGCTTTCGGGGTGCAATGCGTGGTGGTGGCCATCGACGCCAAACGCTCGGGCCCGGACCGCTGGACCGTGTACACCCACGGTGGCCGCAAACCGACGGCGCGCGACGCCGTCGCTTGGGCGCGGGAGGTGGAGCGGCTGGGCGCGGGCGAGATCTTACTCACGAGCATGGACGCCGACGGCACCAAGGACGGGTTTGACGTGGAATTGACGGCGGCCGTGAGCGGAGCCATCGGCATCCCGGTAATCGCCAGCGGCGGCGCGGGCCGTCTCGAGCACTTTTTGGAAGTGTTGCAGGCGGGCAGAGCCGATGCCGTGTTGGCGGCAAGCATGTTCCATTTCGGCGAGAGCACCGTGGGCGAGGCCAAACGCTTCCTGCGCGAGCACGGCACCGCGGTGCGTTGAGGGAGGCGGACACGGACGTGCCTCGCTTCCCGACCCTCCACTCATGTCAGCCCGGCAACGGCCAGGGGGGTAACGCCCAGCGAATTCGTCGGGTGCCGCACCGGCACCATCCCGCGTGACCGACCAGCCTTTTTCGCCAGAGAGCCCGTTGGGCTCCGCAGCCGCCGCGCCGGTCCGCGTGGACCGGCCTGCCCTGGAGGTGAATCCCTCGGTCCGCAGCCTGCGCGCGCTGGACTGGCTGAACTTCTTCGCCGCCGACGTGCAGATGGCCGTGGGCCCATTCGTGGCCACCTACTTGGCGTCGAAGGATTGGGACCAACGCTCGGTGGGATTTGCGCTCAGTTTTGCCACGTTGGTCGGCGTTGTCTGCCAAGCGCCCAGCGGCGCCTTGGTCGATTGGACCCGGCACAAGCGCTCGGTGATCGCCGTTTCACTCGCGGCCCTGTCGGCCGGTGCCTTGATCTTCGCCCTGCGGCCGACCTTCTGGCCGGTGATGGTCGCCCAAGCCTTGCACGGGTTGGTCGGCTACGCCCTGAGCGCCGCGGTGGCCGCAATTTCTTTGGGATTGGTGGGGTACCGGCACCTGGGGGCGCGCAACGGCCGGAACCACCGCTTCGACTCCTGCGGCAACGTTTTTGCCGCGACGGCCATGGGGTGGCTCGGTTACGCCGTGTCGGGGCAGGCGATCTTCTGGTTCGCCGCAACGCTCAGCATTCCGGCGCTCGTCGCGCTCTTCTCCATCCGGGCAGACGAAATCGATCACGCCCGCGCGCGCGGCTCGGGCGAGGTGGCCGTCGGGCCCGCCGGGCAACCCGCCGGTCTTGGCGAACAGGGGGGGCGCCGCCGGCGTGGGGGCTTTTTGGAGACCCCGCCGCGCCTCCTTTTCGCCGGGTGCATCGTCCTGTTCCATTGCAGCAACGCGGCGATGCTGCCGCTGGTCGGCGAATCCGTGGCGAAAACCGGGGCAGACCGTCAGGCACAAGCCTTGATGTCGGCCTGCGTGATCATCACCCAATTCGTCATCGCGGCGTTGGCGCCGCTCGTGGGCCGCCGCGCGGATGCCTGGGGTCGTAAGCCCTTGCTGTTGATCGGCTGGGTTGCCTTGCCCTTGCGCGGCCTCCTGTTCATGTGCACCCGGAACCCTTTCGCGCTTGCCGCGATCGAGGTGCTCGACGGGATTTCTGCCACCGTCTATTTCGTCGTGGCGGTGTTGGTGATCGCGGACCTTACCCAGGGCACCGGACGGTTCAACTTGGCGCAGAGCGCGGTGTTTGCCGCGGCTGGGTTGGGTGCGACGTTCAGCAACGCGGCCGCGGGTTGGGCGGCGTTGCGCTTCGGGTACAACGCGGCGTTTCTGGGTTTGGCTGCGGTGGGCGCGCTGGCGACGCTGACTGTCTGGTTCGTCATGCCCGAGACGAGGTTGCGGGACGAAGTGAAGAGCCGGGATCGCGGGGCCAGAAGGTAGGGCAACGTTTGGTAGGGCGAGGCAAGGCACGGGACGACGCCGGGACCCAGGGGAGCGCGGGCGTCCCGCCCGTCCCGGAACTGGGTCGCGGCTCCCGGAAGGGGCCGCCCCCCAGGTTCCGCCTCGGGCCGCCCCCGCCCCCCCCCCATCGCGGAGC
>CAXUNV010000608.1:0-2925 GCA_964252355.1 uncultured Chthoniobacterales bacterium
CGTTCTACATGCTGTTGGCCGTGAACTTCAATCCGGTCAAAATGATCGACAAGATGATGGGCCCGCGCTTTACCCAACCCTGGGGGCGCGGGCGCTACGGCGACGCCCGGGCGCTCCTCAACGAGGTCGGTGCGATGATCAATTTGGTCCCTCCTCTGGCCGGGTTGATCCTTTCCGAACGGCAGAAGTACCGGCCGATCACTTGGTTGCCAGTCGCCGGCGTTTACGCCTTCTGCCTCTTCATGGGTTTGGCGGGTTCCACGCGCAACGTCTTGGCGGCTTACATCATCACTTTCCTGATCGCCTACAGCTTGAACCTGACGAAGAGGCGCTTCGTGGAGTTCGGGATCCTTTGCTTTTGTGCGTTGGTCGGTTTTTACGTCTCCTCGAAGATCATGCTGGAGACCCGCACCGTCGGGCTGAAGGGCTACTTGGCGGAACGGGCGGCCACGAAGGCCGCGCCCTCGCTCAGCTACAGCGCACCTCAACAAGAAAGCTTTTTTGTCGACCTCAACCTAGTCAACGTCGCGCTTTTGACCGACGTCTTCCCGAAGGCGCACGGCTTTCTTGGGCTTGAGGTGCCTTATGTGGCGCTTACCCACCCCATCCCGCGCGCCCTCTGGCCGGACAAACCCGAAGGCTTGAGCGTCTCGATGGAAGACGCGTTGGGCGTTGGCGCAGAGATGACCATCTCCTCAACCTACGTGGGCGAATCCTACATGGCCGGGGGCGTTCTCGCCGTGGTCTTTACCGGTCTTCTCTTCGGTGCGTTGACCGGATGGTGGGCGCGTTTCACGGTCGGGCTCTCTTCCGGGTTGGGGCTGCTCATCTACGCCTCCGGTTTTTTGGCCATCGCGATCTCCATGCGCAGTCTCTACGTCTTCAGCGTGGCGGTCCTGCCAACGATGGCCGCCATGTGCTTGGCGATGGTCTTCACCCGGAAAGGCGCACCGGCGTCCCGGGCCGTTCCGAACACACGCGTGTTCAACCCCCAGGTCGGGCGCTAGCGTCAAGGCATGCACGCCGTGGACCTGGGCGTCGTCTCCGTCGTCCCCTCCCCTTACCAACGCGATCTTTTTGGCGCCTTGGCCGCGCGCCCCGACGTGCGTTTGCGGGTGTATTACCTCGAACGTCACGCCCCCGATTCGCCTTGGCCGGAGGAGCCGCTGCGCCCCTTTGAGACCGTTCTGCCAGGCTTTTGGTTCGCGGTGGCGGGCGCCCGCTTCCACGTGGTGAGCCGACCACCGCCGCTCGGCGCGCACCACGCCCTGGTGCTGAACTCCCTGACCTCGTCGCTCGCCCAAACCGCCCTCCGGTTTCGGCGCAAAGGCCAACGCCTCCTGTTCTGGGCTGAAGCGTTGCGCGAACAGGGCACGGGGGTACGGGCGCGCGTGCAACGCTTGTTGTCGGATCCGTTGCGCCGGGTGGACGCGATCGTCGCGATCGGCTCGCGCGCGGAAGCCGCCTACCGGAAGCGTTTTCCTGGCGTGCCTTGTTTCAACGTGCCTTACCATTGCGACTTGCAGCCGTTTTTCCGGGCTCCACGGCACCGCGTTTTGCCCGGCGAGGAAGTGACCTTCCTGTTTTGCGGTCAACTGATCGCACGCAAAGGCGTGGACATCTTGTTGGAAGCGTTTGATCGTCTGACGGCTGCTGGCCGTCGTGCCCGCCTGCGCTTGGCTGGACGCCGGGCGGACCTGGACGCCATGCTTGCGGCGGTTTCCGCGGGCACGCGCGAGCGCATCCGATACGACGGGTTTTTTGACCCCAAGGATCTGCCGCAGCTGTTTGCCGAAGCGCATGTCTTCATCCTGCCGAGCCGGTACGACGGCTGGGGTGTGGTGGTGAACCAAGCGCTCGGCGCCGGCCTTCCCGTGATCTGTTCCGACGCGGTGGGTGCGGGCGTCGACCTGGTCACGCCCGGGTTCAACGGGGTGCGCTTCCCTGCCGGCGACGCCGCCGCGCTCGCTGCGGCCATGGCGTCATTCCTCGACGAGCCGACCTTAGTCGAGCGTTACGGGAACGCGTCACGCGAACGCGCCGCGGCGTGGACCCCGGACCAAGGGGCGGACAAATGGGTGGAAACGCTTCAGCGACTTGGCCTTCGGTCTTAATGCGCATCCTTCTGGTCTCCTCCAGTTCCGGCTCACGCGGCGGCGGCGAACTTTTTCTGCTCAGTTTGGCGGAGGCGTTGGGACGCTTTGGGCACCAGCTGAGCCTGTGGGCAGCGGACCACCCGCGCATGGATGAGCTGGCCGCACGCTTCGCGCCGCTCGGGCCCGTGCACCGTTCCCGGTACCGCAACACCTACGACCGACGCCTGCGCTCGTTCAGCGACGCCTTGGACGCCTTCTCGGCCGCGCGGGTCGCGGCGGAGTGGAAGGGACTGGCACCGGATGTCCTGCATTTGAACAAGCAGAACCTGGAGGACGGGCTCGACTTGCTTAACGCCGCGCGGCGCACGCGGCTGCCGAGCATCTGCACGATCCACGTCAGCCAAACCGCCGCGTACCTTCGCGCGCGCCAAGCCGGCGCGCGGGACGCCGTGGCTCGGTTTGCCTTGACGCGCTATCCCGGACCCTTGGTCGCCATCGGCGAGAGTCGGCGCGAGGATTTGGCCCGGTTCGTCGGGCGTGGCGCCTCCGAGCGCGTCCAATTGGTGGAAAACGGGGTGCCCGTACCCGACGCGGCGACCTTGTGCGCCCTTCGGCCGACCCTGCGTGACAAACTCCGGGTCGCGCCCGACGCACCGCTCGTCCTGGGCGTGGGGCGCATGGTCGACCAAAAGCGCCCGTTGCAGTTCCTGGAGGAAGCGCGGGTCTTCGCGGACCGCAACCCGGACGCCGTGTTCTGTTGGGTCGGTGATGGTCCGTTGCGGTCGGAGTGGGATCGAGCCGTCGAGCGGCATGGGTTGAGCGAGCGGGT
>CAXUNV010000609.1:0-2924 GCA_964252355.1 uncultured Chthoniobacterales bacterium
GGCCTGCGGTGGGGCAAAGACCCAGATGGATCCTAAGGGTCGGCAAAGTCTGGGACGCGGGCCGGCTGGCTACCCGCCTTCCGGCCCTTGGCCCTCGCCGTCCGCCCCGTTGCTTTCCTTCAAGGCGTTGGTGTACCAGCGTGACGACCGAAAACGGACGAAGAACCAAGTCGCCTTGGTGATCTCCTCGAGGATCTTTGCCGCAAACACGCCGAAGAACCCAAACTTAAGGACGGAGGCCAAGAACGCCGCCACCGGCAGGCCCAGCATGTAAGTGCCCGCCAAATTGCCGAGCAAGACGAACCGGGTGTCGCCCCCGCTGGCGAGAATGCCATTGCCCAAGACGCTGCTCAGCACCTTGGCCGGTTGGATGAACGCCATCAGCAGCACGCCCCCGAACGCCAAATGGAGCACGTCCGGACCGACCTTCGGGTAGATCAGGTGAAGCAAGAAGTTCGTCAGGACCATGAGCCCTCCTAAAACTACGGATGCCACGATCCCGAAGCGCAAGGTGATCCAGGAACTGGCTTTGGCCCCTCGCAACGAGCCTGCCCCCAAGGCTTGACCGACGACGGTCACCGCCGCCGGTCCCAGACCTGACGCCGCCACGACTAAGATGCTTTCCAGCGAGAGCACGATTTGACTCGCCGCCAGGGCCGAGGTGCCGAGCCGGGTAAACACCACGGCGTAGATGAACGAACTGGTGCCCCAAAGCACCTCGGACATGGCGATCGGGCCCGTCAATTTAAGCAACCGGCCCGCCGTGGCGTTCACGGTCTTGCTCGGGAACGGCCAATACCATTTCACCTCCCGCTTCCAAAGGTACAACAGGACGACCAGCGCCAAGGCTCGGCTGCTCTGCGAGATGAGGGTCGCCAACCCGGCTCCCGCCACACCCAACTTCGGCACGGGACCCAACCCAAGCACCAGCATGAACCCGAGCGCCGTGTTCAACGCCACCGCCAGGCTCGTCACCACCATCGGCGTGCGCGCATCGTCCAGGGAACGGAACACCGCGCTCGTCACCGACGAAATGATCATCGGAAAAGTCGAGGCGGCGTACAATTGGAAGTAGATCTTGGCGGTCTGCACCAGGTTGGAGTCTGCTCCCACCAACCGCAAGATCTGTTCGGAGAAAAAGGAGAGTCCGACCGCCGTCAGCAACCCGAGCAGACCCGCCATAGTCTGGCCTACGGAGGCGACGCGCGACACCTCTTGCCGATCCTCACTCCCGACGGCGCGCGCCACCAACACGCCCGCGCCGACCCCCGCGGAAGCGTACAGCAGCAGCGCGATCGAGGCGACGCTGTTGGACAAACCGACGCTGGCCACCGCTTCCGCACCCAGGTAACCCACGATGATCTGGTCGACGAAGTTGAACCCCATCTGGAACACCGATTCCAAGCCGACCGGCACGGCCAGGGCGATGATCTTGCGGGGGTTCGCACCTCGCGCTTTGGCATCCTGCGCCTCGGCGCCTTTCGTTTCGGCACCCTCCGACCCTCCTTGGTCGTGCGATCCCGAGAAGGAAGATGTCCGTTTCAAAAGCTTTGCCACAGCAGATTTTCCCAATCGTGCAGCTTGCGACGCAGGGACACCTTAAATTCGTCGCTGGGACGACGACGGACGCGCAAGACGCCCGCCAGAGTCGATCTAAACCGATGCGCCCGCCTCCCTTGACCGTCCTGCGTCGGTTTGCCGTGGCCATGGCCGTGGCCGTGTTGGCCGCGGGCACCGTCCTGGGTGCGCCGCCCGAACTAATCGAGATCGCCCGGTCGCCGCGCGACGTCTGCAATGGCGTCGCGGTCACCGAAACCGGCCGAGTCTTTGGGAGCTTCCCCCGGTTCGTCAACCCGGACACACCCGCCATGGGAGTCGGCGAAATCCTTTCCACCGGCACCATCGAACCTTACCCTGGCGGAGCTTGGAACCGGTTCCAACCCGGGGACGCGACCGACGCCCATTTCATCGGCGTCAACGCCGTCGTGGCCGACAAGCGGGGTCACCTTTGGGTGGTCGACCCCGCCGGCACCTTCGGTTCGAACGCCACGCCGGGGGCGGCGAAGCTGGTCCGCATCGACCTGGAGACCAACGGCGTCGGGCGCGTCTACCGGTTCGACACCGGGATTGTGCCGGAAAAGGGGTTCTTAAACGACGTTCGCGTGGGCGACGGGTACGCCTACCTCACCGAATCGGGCCTGGGCGCCCTCATCATCCTCAACTTGGAAACCGGCGGGGCCCGCCGGCTCTTGGCCGACGATCCGCGCCTCAAAGCCGACCCCAACGTCAAACCGACGATCAACGGCCAACCTTGGGTCAATGCCAAAGGTGAGGCGCCCGCCATGAACGTCAACCCCATGGAGCTTAGCCCCGACGGCAAGTACCTCTACTTTCAACCAAGCGCCGGCCCCAACTTGCTCCGCGTCCCGGTTGCCGACCTGCAGGACGAAAAACTTCCCGCGCCCGAACTTGCCAAACGGGTGGAGGTGGTCGGACCGACCCGCTTCAACGCCGGGCTCACCATGGCACCCGACGGCTCGCTGTTTTACAGCGACGTCGGCGAGAGCGCCATTACGGTGCGCCACCCGGATGGCGAGTTCGAGACGGTGGTGCAAGATGCGGAACGCCTGATCTGGCCCGACGAGAGTTCCCTCGGTCCGGATGGCTACCTCTACTTTCCTGCCTCCCAAGTGGACCGGCTTGCACCCAACCGCCCGGACGGCAAACCGGATTTTTCCCTCCCTTTCCGGATCTTCAAAGTGCAGGTCTTACCCCCGCCGAATGGATAGGGCAGGGGAGGGGAGAAAGGCCAAAGGGCAAATGAAAAGGTAGGGCAAGGCGAGGTCGACGAGGCGCCGCCGGGTTCAAACCATCCCCGCAGCCCGACCCGCCGAAAGAAAGATAGGGCAAGAGGTGTCTTACTT
>CAXUNV010000610.1:0-2917 GCA_964252355.1 uncultured Chthoniobacterales bacterium
CGAACGTTCGCAGGAACTCATCACCGGCTTGCTGCAAAGCCGGTTCCCGACCCATTCCGTGCTGGGCGAGGAAGGTGCGTCGTCGGTGAGCGGAAGCGACCACGAGTGGGTGATCGACCCGATCGACGGCACGGTGAACTTTTTCTACGGCATCCCCCACTTTTGCATCTCCATCGCGTTGCGGCGCGGCACCGAGACCTTGGTCGGCGTGATTTTTGATCCGATCCGCGACGAGCTTTGGCAGGCCACGCGCGAAACGCCGACGCTGCTCAACGGCACGCCCGTGACGGTGAGCGACCGCCGCGAGTTGGGCGAAGCGATCGTGTCGGTCGGCTTCGCCAAAGGCGGCGCGGGCCTAGACGCCGGCCTGCGCACGTTTGAGACCATGATCAACCGAGCGCGCAAGTGTCGCATGATGGGCAGCGCCGCCCTCGACCTTGCCTACGTGGCGTGCGGACGCTACGACGCGTATCTCGAACAAAGTGTAAATCTGTGGGACATCGCCGCCGGTGTGCTCTTGGTGGAACGCGCACACGGGCGAGCCGACGTCAGACCGAGCCCTGTCAACGAAGGCAAGCTTGCGGTCGTGGCCAGCAACGGCCATCTCACCCTTGCGGAGGTGGCGTAACGTGAGGGTAGGATTCGGTTACGACGTGCACCGGCTGATCGAAGGACGTCCACTGGTGTTGGGCGGCGTCACGATCCCGCACGCGCGCGGACTCGACGGCCACTCGGACGCGGATGCGCTGAGTCACGCCATCGCCGACGCGCTGCTCGGCGCGGTCGGCGAACGCGACATCGGCCACCACTTCCCCAACACCGACCCCGCGATCCGGGGGATGAACAGTCAGGAGATCCTTCAACGGGTGCAGGCGATCCTGACGGCCAGACGTTTTCGGATCGTGAACATCGACAGCACGGTCGTGGCGGAGGCGCCAAAGCTCGGACCCCACCTCGCGGAGATGCGGGCGGAGCTCGCGCGCACGCTCCACTTGGCGCCGTCGGCGATCGGCATCAAAGCCACCACGAACGAGGGCCTCGGCGCGTTGGGTCGCGGCGAAGGCATCGCGGCGTTCGCGGTTGCTTGCGTGGAGTTCGTTGAACCCGCGCCCGGGCTTGAGGCCGGACGCGTGGCTTGAGGCATCGCAGATCGCAAACCGGAGCGGCGAAAGGGCGTCGCAAAGCGCAAGCCGCGAAGCGCTCGCCGAACCGGGGCCAAAGCCGACGCCGGAAAAACTGGCCCTTGGCAATCGGCCCTCACGCTTTAGAAGTCTTTTCCAACCGCAGGCCGCTCCCAGGCGACCAACGAAAAACCGAAAACCGAAAACGACAAACGCGCGTTAGCGCGCGCCGCGTCCACCATGGCGATCCAGTTCTTCAACACCTACACGCGCGAACTCGAAACCTTCACGCCGCTCGACCCGGCTGGCAGAGAGGTCAAGGTCTACACCTGCGGGCCCACGGTTTATTCCCACGCCCACATCGGCAACCTGCGCTCATTCCTGTTTGAAGACTTGCTCCAACGCCACTTGGAAGCGCGTGGCTACCGCGTCCGTCGGGTGATGAATCTGACCGACGTCGACGACAAGACGATCCGGGACAGCCGGGCCGCCGGCCTGCCCCTGCGCGACTTCACCAAGACCTACATCGACGCGTTCTTCGCCGACAGCGACGCCCTGCGGATGCGGCGCGCCGACGCTTACCCGGCCGCCACCGCCGACGAAAACATCCGGCGCATGATCGAGATGATCGGCTTGCTTCTGCAGAAAGACGTCGCCTACCAAGCCGAGGACCGCTCCGTTTATTTCCGGATCAACCGCTTCCCGAAGTACGGCGCTTTGGCGCACCTCAACCTCGACGAGTTGCGGCCTTCCGGCCGCATCCAGGAAGATGAGTACGAGAAGGAGTCGGTCGGCGATTTCGCGTTGTGGAAGGCGTGGGACGAGCGGGACGGTGACGTTTTTTGGGAAAGCCCCTGGGGCCGGGGCCGGCCCGGTTGGCACATCGAGTGCAGCGCGATGGCGACCCGCCTGCTGGGTGATCAGATCGACATCCACTGCGGCGGCGTCGACAACATCTTCCCACATCACGAAGCCGAGATCGCGCAGTCGGAATCGTGCACCGGCCACCAATTCGTGCGCTACTGGCTGCACTGCGCCCACCTGCTGGTCGAGGGCCAAAAGATGTCGAAGTCGCTGGGCAACTTCTACACGCTCCGCGACCTGCTCGCCCAAGGCTACACGGGGCGTCAGGTGCGCTACGCGCTGCTCCGGGTCAACTACCGGCTGCCGCTCAACTTCACCCCGGACAGCCTGACGGAAGCGCGCCAAGCCCTGTTGCGCATCGACGAATGGTTGGCCCGCCTACGCGATCTGGCCGGCACCGCGGCGCCGGATCCGACGCAGGCCGCCGACGACGCCGAACGTTTCTTGGCCGCGCTCGACGACGACCTGAACATCTCGGCCGCTTTGGCCGAGCTCTTCGAGCAGATTCGGGCCACCAACCGCGCGATCGACGCGGGGGAGATGGACCCGGGCGGAGCCGCCGCACGGTTGCGCGAATGGGAACGCATCAACACCGTGCTGCAGTTGCACGACGAGGCCGCCACCGTGCCGGCAAACGTGCAGGCCTTGTTGGGTGAGCGCGCGACCGCGCGCCAAGCCAAACGGTGGTCGGAGAGCGATGCTTTGCGCGACCGCATCACCGCCCTCGGTTGGATGGTGAAGGATACTAAGGAAGGTCAGAAGGTGACGAAGGTGGGGGGCTGAGCGCGGGGCGCGCGTTGCGGGTCTCGCCTCCCGAGGCGTTCGGCGTGGGACGTTTGCCGTTTGCCGTTTGCGGCGGCCGCTGCCACGAGCAAGGCATGGCAGGGCAAGGCGAGTCTTGCGAGACCCGCCCGCAACCCCGCCCGCACCGG
>CAXUNV010000611.1:0-2911 GCA_964252355.1 uncultured Chthoniobacterales bacterium
CGGTGGAAGGGGGTCAATTCGTGCAAGGGGGCGGGTGCCTGACCGTCGGCGTCGCCGGCTTCACCCTGGGCGGTGGCTTCGGGAGTCTCTCCAAGGCGTTCGGCACGGGTGCGGCCAACCTGCTCGAAGCCGAGGTGGTGACTGCCGACGGGCAAATTCGCACCGTCAACGGCCACCGGGAGCCCGAGCTCTTCTTCGCCCTCCGCGGCGGCGGTGGCGGCACGTTCGGCGTGGTCACGCGCCTGACCTTGAAAACGCACCCAGCGCCAACGTTCATCGGCGGTGCCATCTTTGAGGTCGCGGCGAAAACCGACACGGCGTGGCGGATTTTGGTGGAACGCGTCCTGACGTTTTATGGCGAGGCGCTGTTCAACCCTACCTGGGGCGAGCAACTCCGGTTCCGGCCGGGACGGAGGCTCTTGGTGTCGATGGTCTGCCACGGCCTTGACCAAGCTGCGGTCGAGGCGGTTTGGCGACCGTTCCTCGAGTGGCTCCGGGCGAACCCGGACGATTACGCGGCTCCCGACAAACCCCTGCTGGTCGCGGTCCCCACTCGAAAGTTTTGGGACCCGGCGTTTCTACGGACTTTGCCAGGCCTCATCCTTTCCGACGACCGGCCGAACGCACCTAAAGACAACGTCTTTTGGGCGAGTAACAGGGGGGAGGCGGGACAAGTGATCCACGCCTACCAGTCGGCATGGCTCCCGGCGACCCTGCTCGAATCCAGCGGGCGCCGAGCGCTGGCGCAAGCGCTGGTCGCCGCGTCGAACGGGTGGGGCGTGACGCTTCACGCCAACAAAGGTTTGGCCGGTGGCACGCCCGAGGCGATCGCCGCCACGCGCGCGACGGCAATGAACCCGGCGGTGCTCGACGCCTTCGCGCTCCTCATCTGCGGTGCCGAAGGGCCCCCCGCGTGGCCGGGGATTACGGGCCATGAACCAGACGTGGCGGCCGGTCGGAAGCAGGCGTCCGCCGTCGCGGCGGCGATGCGACCGATCCGCGACCTTGTGCCCGATGCCGGCGCTTACGCGTCGGAAGCCGATTACTTTGACCCTGGTTGGCCACGGGCGTATTGGGGCGAACACTATCCGCAGCTAGCCGCAACGAAGCGCCGATACGACCCGGGCGATCTCTTCCGCGGACATCATACGGTGGAGGGAGCGGCGTAGCGAGGCGCGTCCTGGAGCGATGTTTCGCGGCGGACCGACGCCCCTCGCTGACCAAATCCTTGACCTCGCGATCCCCCTGCGCCGCCTGCACCTTGGCTTGACGACAGAGGCCATCGGGAAGCTCGAGGGTGGTTTTCACAAACCGCAGCCTCAGCGCTTCAGTCACCCCAGATCCGAAAGTCACCATGCCAGATCTCCAAGCTCCGGATTGGTCTAGCCTCCCGCCTCCGGTCGACGATGGCGCCGCGGCGCACCTGCACGGCACAGCGCTGCCCTCGGTCAATCTTCCGGTGACGGACGGTTCCGTGATCGACTTGGCGGCACTGCGCGGTCTGACCGTCGTCTTTGCCTACCCACTGACGGGAACACCCGGGGTCGAGCTCCCCGCAGGTTGGGACCTGCTCCCGGGTGCGCGGGGTTGCACACCGCAGGTGTGCGCGTTCCGCGACCTTTTTTCCGACCTGAGGGCGCTGGGAGTGCAGCACCTCTTTGGCTTGTCGACCCAGGATACCGAATACCAGCGGGAAGCGGTCGGGCGGCTGCACCTTCCCTTTCCGTTGTTGTCCGACGCCAAGCTGGCCCTCGCGCATGCCCTGCAGCTGCCGACGATGACGGTGGAAGGCATGACGCTGCTGAAACGACTCACCCTCATCCTCCGGGATGGCCGCATTGAGAAGGTGTTCTACCCGGTTTTCCCACCCGACCGTAACGCGGACGACGTCATCGCTTTTCTGTCGAGCCGCGGTGGCAGTGCAGACGGCCGCCTCTCAAAGTGAAGCCACCAAATCTGGCAAAGAGGCGAGGTCATCGATCACGGCCAGCGGCTGCAGGCCGTCCTGCAAAGACGCACCGTGGCGGTTAACCCAGACTGCGCGCACGCCGAGCGCTGCGCAGACCGCGAGATCGCTGAACGTACCTCGCGCGACGTGCAGCAGATCCGCGGGCCCGATCCCGAGCTTGCGCAAGGCGTAGCGAAACAAACCCGGGTTAGGTTTGTAAGCGCGCGCCTGCTCGGCGGTGATGACCGTGTGGAAGACAGGCCCCAACCCCTCCAACGTTCCCGCCAGGAAATCGTCGTCGGTGTTGGAGATGGGCGCCATCCGGTGCTCCCGACAAAGCGTTGCGAGAGCGGGTGGCGCGTCGGGAAACGGCGGCACTCGGGAAAGCCGGCGAAGCACCTCGCGGGTTTCCTCCTCCGTCGGCGCCAATCCGGCGGTCGTGAACGCCAAATGAAGGCTGTCGCGCAAGATGCTTCGGTAGGAACGGAAAGCGCCCTCGGCCTGCAAGCGGCGGCTCTCCGCCTCAAAGATCCTGACGAAGGGATCAACTCTAAAGTCTGCGCGGCCGCGACTGGTGAGAAGATGGCGGAGCGCGTCGCTTACCGTCTCGTCCCAGCGGGTCAGCGTGCCGTAGACGTCGAAGCTAATCGCGGCGGGACGTGACATGCCTAAGCGTTGAGCAGGACATCCGTGGCAGCAACTGTGGAAAGGGCGGAATGACCGGCCTTTGGGCGCGCGCACGCTAAGGCGCGGCAAAACCACCCCGAGGCGCCCCCGTCTTGCAGGGGAGCGCGGGCGTCCCCGCCCGCAGCGCGACGCTGCGCAGGTTTCAAGGCCGCCGCACCCCGGAGAGCCGCGCCGCCCCGCCCGAAGCGCTCCGGGGCGCCCGGGAGAAGGCGGGCCTCCCCCGCCAAGCGTCGCGCACCGGTGCGGGCGGGGTGGCGGGCGTCCCGCCCGTCACCC
>CAXUNV010000612.1:0-2884 GCA_964252355.1 uncultured Chthoniobacterales bacterium
CCCGCACCAGGGCGCGGGCCACGGCGGCCCAGTTGACGCTCCACCGCGGCCGTTCGCGCGGGGGCCGCAAAGGCCGCCAAAGGTAGCCGAACGTGATCCGCAGGATGAAAATGGTCGCCGTGGTGACGATGAGGGCGGCCAGTAGCAGCATAAGACGGGAGGGGTTGGCGACCGTCCCGCCGGTCGCGGAAGGGAATCACTCGAAGTACGTGGGCTCCTGCGGATGACGGTGCCAAGCGAAGCAGCGAGCGATCTGTTCCGGTAAGACGCGGGTCTCCGAAAGCGGCGGGATTTCCTTTTCTTCGAAGAACGCCACGGCTGAGGTCTCGTGGCTCGTTCGGACGCTGCCCCCAACCCATTCGCAACCGAAAAAAAGCTTGTAGACGTGGAAGGGAAACGGCGGCAGGTGCGGGTGTTTAGCGCGGTCGTACAACGCGATGAGGTGGGTGGCCTTCGCCTCAAACCCTGACTCTTCGCGGATCTCCCGCTCGACGGCTTCGGCGGGACTGTCGTTCACGTCGGCCCAACCTCCCGGCAAGGTCCAGAGCCCGTCCGCGGCCTCGCGCACCAGCAGCAAACGGCCGTCCTGAAAAACGGCGCCGCGCACGTCGACCTTCGGCGTCGCATAACCTTCTTCGCGATCGAAAACGGCACGAACGGCCGCCTCGTCGAGGTTGGAGCCCGCGGCGAACATCTCCGCCGCAAGTTCCCGCAATTGGCCGTAGCGCTCGCGGTCGTACGTCGACTGGGCGTAGTGCAGGCCGGTCTGGGCCAGGGCTTGCACCCGCCGGGCCCACCGGAGCCATGGGGGCTCGGGCGTCATCCTACCATCCCTAGCACGGGTGGGGCCGCCTGCACAACCGCATGACGTCACCGGTCACTCAGCGGACGGCAACCACGAAGAGGCGGCGGAAAGGGAAAAGGACGGTGCCGTCGGCCTGAGACGGAAACGCTCGCCGGTACGCCTCGGTGAGTTCCGCCAGGAACACCTGCCTGCTTTCGTCATCGGGCAGCGTCGCCAAGAACGGGCGTAACCCGGTGCTTGCGTACCAAGCCGTCATCTCCTCCGGGCCGGCAAGCTGATGGTGGTAAACCGTCTCCCAAATCTCGATCTTCCGACTGTGTGCAGAAAGAGCTTCGTGGTAGTGCCCAGGCGTAGCTACCGTGGTCCGTTCGTCCGGGGCGGGATGATCCCGCCACCGGGGTCGCAGGGCGCAACGGCGGTAAACCTCCGCCGCGGGTTGGTCATGCACGGCGGGCACTTGGAACGCCAGGGTGCCGTTCTCGTGCAAATGCCCCATCCACCGGGGGAGGTGCCGGACGTGGCCCGGAACCCATTGCAAGGCGGCATTCGCAAACAGCAGGTCCACGCGCTCGCGCGGTTCCCAAGCTTGGAGGTCCGCGTGAACCCAAGTCACGGGCAGGTCCGTCGCCCGGGCCCGCTCGAGCATGGCCGGCGAGTGATCCACGCCGTGGATGACGGCGTCTGGCCAACGCGCATGGAGCAGCGCGGTGCTGTTGCCTGGCCCGCAGCCGAGGTCGACGATCGCCGCGGCGCGGCCATCGGCGACTCGTGCGAGCAAGTCGCGCGCCGCCAAGGTCCGGTAGGCTTCGAACCGCAGGTACTGGTCGGGGTGCCAATCGTGCACGGGTCTCGTCGTCAGCGTACTCGGGAGGGCGCATCCTTGCCAAGGTGGTCAGCGCGCTGGCGCTGCCGCCGAAAAAGGTGCCGTGCGCGTTGTGGTCCAGGACCAACGCCGCTTCCAAGATCAGCTGCCTGTCGCGCACCCCACCGAGATTTGCGCCCAAGGTTCGGTCGGCGCGAAGGTCACGTCGGTCCGCTAGCGGCCGTCCAAGTCTTCCAAGGCGGGCGCAGGCGTGGACGCGGGCGGTTTGGTCAGGTCCTCGTACGAACTCACCAAAGCTTCAAACGCCGGCAACGCGCTTTGGAAAGAGGCGTCGTCGCGCGCCGACAACGTGACGAATTGCACCGTGGTCTTGGCCTGCACGTACGCCGCGGCTTCGCGGTTGCCGAAACGGTCCCCTGAAAAATGGTAGACGCGGGCCTTGCTGGCGTCTTGCGTGGTGATGGTCCGGACAAACCGCACCTGCGCGTTCGGCGCGCCGTTTTCCCGCAGGTTGCGCAAGGTGTCCCGCACTTGGTCATCAATCCGCGTCACGGTTCCGTCGAGGGTACGAACCCGCACGTAACAAACCGCGGGTGCCTCGTCCCAGCGGTGGCCGGTTGGGTAGTAAACGACGTTCAACCCCTGGCTCCGGCCCGCTTCATCATCGCCGTACCATCCACGGGGAGTCTTCAGCTCAAAGGCGTAACCTTGACCATTGATCACGGTGTACCCCTCAAACACGGGGCTCGCACCGCCCACGCGCGCGGCGGCCAAGACGCCCAGAAGGAGAACGTGGCGGAACGAAGGTAGCGACATCACACCAAAACTGAACAGACCCGAGCTGGCCCGCAAGGGCGATGATGGAAGCCCCACGTACGCCAAGGCGCTCGCTGGCTGACACCCTCGAGGGGGGGGGGGGGCCCACCGCCCCCCCCCCCCCGCCCCCCCCGGGCCCGCGGGGCCTCACCCCCCCCCCGCCGGGCCCCACCCCCCGCCGCCGCCCGCCCCCTAAATTCACCGGTCCGCGCCGGTGGCACAACCGCTCGCCAAGCTTGGCTTGGTTGGTCGCCTCTGACCTTAGGCGGTCGCGCGCCTCGGCGCGCCGACGTGCACCCGACGTGCCCGGCGCTCTGCCCGTTGTGCGCGGATGACCTGCTCCAGGGCCGCGAAGTCGATCGCCGGCAACGGCGCTTCTTCGCGCGAGATCGCTTCTTCAACCTTGGCCACGGCGAAAGGGTTTTTACCTAGGCCAAGGA
>CAXUNV010000613.1:0-2570 GCA_964252355.1 uncultured Chthoniobacterales bacterium
GGCGCGTCGTGGCATCAGGGGAAAAAACCTAACCGATTTCGCTTGCATATCAAAAGAAATTAACTTTCAATCTGAAAGTAATGACCCGACTTCCCGCGGAACTGGAGCCGACCCTCCAGCCGCCCGGCGCCGGACTTCCGCCCACCGAACGGTGGGTCGCCCAACTCATGCTCGGTTGGCAGGCGCGCTGGTCCCGGCGAGAAAGTTCCGCCGCCCGGTTCGCCCGCGAACGACGAGCCATCATGGATCTGGTGCGCACGGGCGATCCGGCCACCGACGCCCGCCGCGTGCTCATCCCACGGCCCACGGGGTTGGAGGACAGCAGCCGCTTCTGGTCGGTGTACATGACGCTCGACCACTTGCGCATCGTCAACGACGGGACGGCTGCGCTGATCGGCCTGCTCGGGCGTGGCCAAACCCCTGCCCGGGTCACGGGCACGGCCGACGTGAAACCTTCCACCGAGGTCGGCGCAACGGTCGTGCGCCCCTTCGAACAGGCGTGCGAGCGCTTCGAACGGAGCGTTGCCGCCGTGGACGATTTGCGCGGCACCCCGCGCTGGCCGCATCCGTGGTTTGGTCCGTTGAACGCCGCCGAGTGGCACTTTCTGACGGCTTTCCACATGGGGCTGCACCGTCGCCAGATCGAAAACATCCGGCGTCACCAGTGCAGGATCTGAGGCGTTCGATGCAGTCGCGATTAAACCCGTCACGACGCCGCCAGGAGAAGTTGCGCACGCGCTACGGCCCGTGGGCGGTCGTCACCGGCGCGTCCGCCGGCATCGGCAAAGCCTTCGCCACCCGCTTGGCCGAAGCGGGCCTGCACCTTGCGTTGGTGGCGCGCAACGCCGAGACGTTGACGGCCCTGGCGACCGAACTTTCCGCACGCCACGGTGTCGAGGCTCGGGTGACCGCGGCCGACCTGGCGCAGGAAGGTGCCTTGGATGCGTTGGCAGCCGCCACCGGCGATCTCGACGTGGGTTTGGCGGTGCTCGCGGCCGGGTTCGGCACCTCCGGCCCGTTCCTGCAAGCCTCGTGGCCGGAGGAGGTGCAGATGCTTCACGTCAACTGCCTAGCCGCGCTCGGGCTGAGCTTGCACTTCGGCAAAAGGTTTGTGCATCGGGGGCGCGGCGGGCTGGTGCTGATGGGTTCCATTGTCGGCTTTCAAGGCACCCCGTACGCCGCGCATTACGCGGCCACCAAAGCCTACGTGCAAAGCTTGGCGGAAGCGTTGCATTTGGAACTGGCTGAGGGAGGCGTGGACGTGATCTCTTCGGCCCCTGGCCCCGTCCAAAGCGGCTTTGCCGACCGCGCCGGGATGCGCCTGGGCGCGGCGCTCGGACCGGCGGAGGTGGCCCAGGGAACCCTCGACGCCCTTTTGGCGGGCCGGGGCACGGCGGTGCCGGGATTCCTTTCAAAACTTCTAACTTACTCGCTCCTGCCGCTCCCGCGTCGGGTGCGGGTGCGGATCATGGGGAGGATCATGCGCGGGATGACCAAGCACCGGCTGGCGCCGGAAGGATCGGCGCCTCTGGGTCCCCGGACGGGCCGCTGGTGAGGCCGCACCTGCCGTTCCGTCCCTCGCGTTCCGCTCCGGCCCGCCCGGACCCCGCTGCCGCGCTACCGGTGCTTGCCCCCTCGACGGCCGGGGCGGCCGCTCGGCGCCGCCGGGCGTTGCGCGACGGCCCGGTGTTGCCGACGCTACTTCGCCTGGCGCTGCCTACCGTGACCGTGCTCCTGGCCCAAACGGCCGTCGCGGTGGCAGAGACGTATTGGACCAGTTACCTCGGCACAGACGCTCTCGCAGGCGTAACCCTCGTGTTCCCAGTCCTGACCCTGATGACCACGATGAGCAACGGCGGCATCGGCGGCGGGGTCTCCTCGGCGGTGGCACGCGCCCTTGGCGCCGGCCGACGGCAGGACGCGGACGCGTTGCTTTGGCACGCCCTCGTGCTCGCGGTCCTTTTCGGCGCGTCGTTCACCTTAGGCACCCAATTGGCCGGCCGCACCCTGTACGCCGCCCTTGGCGGCGATGGGCCGGCGCTGGCCGTGGCCCTGACTTATTCGGGTTGGGTGTTTGCAGGGGCGGTGCCGAGTTGGCTGGTCAACCTCCTCGCCGCCGCGTTGCGCGGCGCAGGCGAGGTCAAGCTGCCGGCCGGGGTGGCGCTGGTGGGGGCCGCCGTGCTCATCCCGCTCTCTCCCGCCCTCATTTTCGGGTTGGGACCGCTGCCGCGTCTGGGCGTAGCCGGCGCCGGCTTGGCCGTCACGCTTTATTACCTCGGCGCGCTTGTTGTGCTGTTGCATCACGTGGCGCGGGGCCGCGGGGCGCTGGTGCTGCGCCCGGGGCCGTTGCGGCGATCGGCCTTTGGTGCGATCCTCGGCGTCGGCCTCGTCTCGGCAGTGGGCACGCTGATGTCTAACGTCACAACGGCGCTCGTGACGGGAGCGGTCGGCGCGGTTGGCGGCGCTGCTGCCCTGGCCGGCTACGGCGTCGCCTCGCGCCTAGACTGGCTGTTGGTTCCGCTGCTGTTCGGCCTGGGGACGGCGGTCGTCACCACCGTCGGCATCGCCAC
>CAXUNV010000613.1:2580-2879 GCA_964252355.1 uncultured Chthoniobacterales bacterium
AGGTTGTGGCCCCGCACCTTGATGCCGTGCTGTTCGGCGAAGCTCACCAGGGCGACCGCGCCCGGGCGCACCGCGTCGCCTGGACTGCGGCCGGCCTCGCCGTCGCATTCACGGAAACGGTCGGCCTTGCCGTCGCCCTGCGTCCGGACGTGTGGATGGGTCGGTTCAGCGCCGACCCGGCGGTGGTGCACGCGGGCGAGCTCTACCTGCGCACCGTCGCGCCGCTCTACGGCGCGCTGGGTCTCGGCATGACCCGTTATTTCGCCTGTCAGGGGATGGGCCGGATGCTCTGGCCGTTC
>CAXUNV010000614.1:0-2857 GCA_964252355.1 uncultured Chthoniobacterales bacterium
CCGCGGGGGAAGGGCCACCGCAACCCCGATTGGGATACCTACCGGCGGGCGGCGTTCGCTTTCGGTGAGTTTGCCGGGCGAAGGCTGACGCCCAACGCGCCGGCCGCCTTCGTCGACTGGTTCGACGCCTGCGCCTACGCCCATTGGCGCGGGCGCCGGCTGCCCACGGAAGAGGAGTGGGAGAAGGCTGGCCGCGGCCCCGCCGGATTGCCCTACCCTTGGGGAAACGACTGGCGGACTGCCGCCCGCCTCACCGACCCGACCCGCGGCGTGCCCGGGCCCGACGACGTCGCCAGCGTGGGGGCGGACCGCAGCCCGTACGGCGCGTACGGCATGGCCGGGAACGTCTCCGAATGGACGGCGACGGTCGACGCCGACGGCTGCCCAATCATCAAGGGCGGCAATTTTGCGAATGAAAACCCGGAGCTAAACCGACGCATCTTGCACTACGCCCCGCTTACCCGCGACGCGCGGGTCGGTTTTCGCACGGTAAGCGACTGACGCCGTCACGGGAAGGCGGGGCAGGGTTGTCAATGCGGAAGCCTTGGGATAGAGAGCCTCGGGCGGCGCTCCGGCGGAATCCGCCGGGGACGGCGCGCCGGTTGTTATGTCCTTCATCAACTTCGTCAAGGGAGAGGTCGAGTTCAAGATCGTCTACTACGGCTGTGCCCTGGGCGGTAAGACCACCAGCCTTGGCTACATCCACGAGCGGGTGGACGCGCAGGACCGGGGCGATCTTCTCCTGCTGCCCACCCAAAACGATCGCACGCTGTTTTTTGACTTTCTCCCGATCCAGGGCGGCACGGTCAAGGGTTTCAAAGTCCGCTTCAAACTTTGGACCGTGCCTGGTCAAGTGATGTACAACTCCACCCGGCAGCTGGTGTTGCGCGGCGTCGACGGTCTGGTCTTCATCGTCGATTCGCAGTGGGGCCGGGTGGCAGCCGTGCTGGAGAGCTTGCGCAATTTGGAAGAGAACCTTGCCGGGATGGACCGCGCCCTCGCCACGGTGCCCGCGTTGGCGTTCTACAACAAGCGCGACTTGCCGGCCGAGGAGCTTGCCCCGTTGGAGGCGCTGGATCACCTTCTGGAGGTGCGGCGGCGCGAGTTGCCGCGCTTGGCCGGCGACTGCGTCACGGGCACCAACGTTTTTAACGCCTTGAACCACGTCACCCAGCGGGTCCTGCAAGACTTTCTGGCCAAAGACGACTCCGAAAGTTACGGGGCTTACCAGTGACGCCGTGGCCATGAAAATTTGCCGTCGCACGCAGCGCGCCTTGTCGCTGGTGGAAATGCTCGTCGTGCTCGCGATCCTGGCGGCGGTGGCCGGGCTGGTCACGTTGGCGGTGCTCAAAGCGTTGGCGGGGCAGGAAGAGCGTCAATGCCTCAACAACTTGGTCTTGATTGAAGCCGCCAAGGACGAGTACGCGAGGGACCACCCGGATGCCACGACCGTGGATCCCGCCGAATACCGGCGCCTCTTCCGATTCGGCGGCCCACCCCGTTGCCCCCGCAACCCGAACGCCGACTACCCCGGCTGGGATGACCTGCGAGGGAACACCACTTGCCCGTACCACCCAAACAATTCCGCGAAGGTCAGAGCTCCCTAGGCGGGAGTTCGCCGAGGGCCGAGCGTTGCGGAACGCCGTCCGCGAAACCTGTCCCACGGGGTAGGCCATGAAGACGAACGGGCCTGCCGCGGTGGCCGAACGTTTTCGGCGCGTGGTCGACTTCGTCCGCAACGAGGCGGTGAGCGACGTCTCGTTGTGGCGGGATCAAATCACGGCGCGCTTGGAAGGGCGCATCGTGCGCTTGGCGGAGGAGGGTGCGCTGCGTGATGAAGACGTGCAGGCCATGATCCGCGAGCTGCTGGCCCAAGCGCCCGGCCCGACCCTGCCTCAGGCGTTGGGGGTGGGCGCGCTCGACTTCACGGCCAAGCTGCACGGCAAACGTTTTCGGATAAACGTGGCGCTTGCGCGCGGACACCCGTTTGCCTCGCTGCGGCCGTTGCCGGACGCTCCCCCGGCCGATCCGGCCGAGGTTGGCTTGGCAGTTCCTTTGGTCGAGCGTTTTCTGCGACTTCAACAAGGCTTGGTGTTGGTGACCGGCCCCACCGGTTCAGGAAAAACCACCACCATTGCGGCGTTGCTCGAGGCGCTGAACCGCCGGCGGGAAATCAAGGTGGTGACGATCGAGGACCCCGTCGAATTTGAGTTCGTCTCCGGGCGAGCCGAGATCATCCAACGGGAGGTGGGGGTCGACGTGCCGAGCTACTCGGCCGGACTCCGGGAGGCGCTGCGGCAGAATCCAGACGCAATCGTCTTAGGCGAGATCCGGGACGCCGACACCGCGATGGTGGCGTTGCAGGCGGCCGAAACCGGCCACCTCGTCATGTCGTGTCTGCACGCCCAAAGCGTGACTGAAACGGTGACCCGCTACCTCCTGCTCGGCCCACCCGAGCGCTCCGCCGAGCTGCGTTACGTGCTCGCGCGCACCCTGCGCTTGGTCATCAACCAGCGCCTGCTCCGACGGCGGTCGGCCGGGCGCATGGCGGTGCGCGAAGTGCTGGTGCACGCGCCGAAAGTCGAGGCGGTGATCTTGCGGGGCAACGAAGCGGAGCTACGGGACCAGATGCTCGCCGGCCGGGACGCCGGCATGGTCGATTTCCAAACCGCCCTGCGTCAGGTGCAAGGCGAGTTAGACCCTCAGGAGTTCGCGGCACATCGGGTGGGGTAGGCGCGGCGCGGCGCCCGCCGGGCCCATCCTGGGGCGGCCCCGCCGGCCTGCTGGGCACCGGTGAACGCGAAACGGCAAACGGCAAACGGCAAACGGCAAACGGCAAACGGCAAACGGCAAACGG
>CAXUNV010000615.1:0-2848 GCA_964252355.1 uncultured Chthoniobacterales bacterium
GGGCGGGTGCCTGCTTCTGGCGGCGGTGGCGGTTGTGCTGGTCGGCGCCATCGTGTGGGGCGGGCTCTCCGCGTACCAAGGCGCTTACGCCATGACCTCGCCCGCGCCGCGCGTGGTGGCGACCCCGCCCACGGGCGTTGAACTCCAAACCGCGCTCGCGAAATTCCGCACGTTGCAGGAGGGCGTCCGCCAGCACGACGGGCGCGAGGTTGCCTTGACCTCCGCCGACCTGAACGCGTGGCTCTGGGCGAACGGCGCCAACGCGGATTTGGTCCAACGGCTGCGGTTGCGCGCGGAAGGCGAATGGTTGGTGGCGGACGTGAGTGTGCCCCTGCGTTTTGCGCGCGACCTCCCGTGGTTGCCGGGCTTGAGTTCCCGGTGGTTCAACGGCCGGATCGCGGCACGTTTGGCGATCGAAAATGGCGACCTCGTCATCAAAGCGTTCGACATTGAGGGCAACGGCAAACGTCTGCCGTGGCTTTTCACCGGCAACAGCTATCGGCAAAGCATCATCGACGGGGTCAAGGGGGGCATGCGCGCGCGGTTGCTGGGTGCCGGGGAAATTATCGACGGCTTGCAAAGCGTCCGCATCGAGGGCGGCGTGGTGTACGTGAAGGTGCGCGGCCAACGCGCGTAGGCGAGGCAAGCACGCCGGCCGAACGGCAATGTCGGCCGCGGCGTTGGCGTTTGCGCACCGCCGGCAACTTTCCCCATGACCGAAAACGAGGGCTGGCCGTCATTGTGGATACGGCGCAGGCGGGTTTAGGCTGTCTCGCTGTGACGCGCGCCCCGTCTACCGCCCCCATCGACTCCTCCGCCGCGCCCGCCACGGGCGGCGTCGAAAACATCCGCCGCGTGCTGGTCTTGGCCGTCGCCCCCGCCCAGGTGCTCGACCTGGCCGGTCCCATGGAGGTGTTTTCCCAGGCCGATCGGCTCCGACCGTCTGGCTCTGGCCAAAGGGTAGGCGAGGCAAACGCGCCTGCAGCACCCCGCTACTGCCCGGAGCTGGTCATGGTTGGTGCACCCGTCGAGGGCGGACCGACGACCACTTGCGGGCTGACCATGGTAGGCGCGCGGAGCCCGGCCGAGGCCCTCGCTGACCCGGCCCCGCTGGATACCCTGCTTGTGGCTGGCGGCGAGGGCGCGCGGCGCCGTTGCCAGGAAGCAGGGCTGCGGGATGCGGTGGCCGGCCTCGCCGCCCGCGCCCGGCGGGTGGTGGGCGTTTGCACGGGCGCCTTTCCCCTGGCGGCCGCAGGCCTGCTCGATGGCCGACGCGCCGTTACCCATTGGCGTTGGTGCGACCAGTTGGCCCGCGATTTTCCGGCCGTCTGGGTGGAGCCCGCGCCGATTTTCGTGCGCGACGGACAAATGTGGACCTCGGCCGGGGTGACGGCCGGCATGGATCTGGCCTTGGCTTTGGTCGAGGCTGACCACGGCCGTGCCTTGGCCCTCGCGGTCGCCCGCGAGTTGGTGATGTTCCTGCGCCGACCTGGCGGCCAAGGCCAATTCAGCGCGGTGCTGGCCGCGCAGGTCCGGGAGCAGGCCGAGGACGGCGGCGCGGAGCGCTGGGGCGAGCTGCACGCCTGGATCGCCGAGCACCTCGCCAGCCCGCTCACCGTGGAGCGGCTCGCCGCCCGCGTCCACCTAAGCCCGCGGCAATTCACCCGAGTGTTCGCGCACCGGTTCGGCAACAGCCCGGCCAAGCGCGTCGAGGAGCTGCGGGTGGAGGCGGCGCGCCGCCGGTTGGAAGAAGCGGGCGGGACGGCCGCCGAGCCGCCGACCGTCGTGGCGGTGGCTGCGTCCTGCGGTTTCGGCAGCCCGGAAACGATGCGGCGCGCCTTTCGGCGCGTGCTCGGCGTCGCCCCAGCCGACTACCGCGCCCGCTTTGCCCCGTTGCTCATGGCGCCAGCCCCGCCGCGCTCCGTACCGCGGCGCCGCTCCGTCCGACCACCCCCTCGTTGAGCAACGCCCCTCATGATCCCGGGTTCCACCCACCTGCACGTCGGCTCGCTCCTCTTTGAGGGCATGGACCAGATCGACCTCACGGGTCCCTTCGAGGTGCTTGCGCCCCTGCCCGACGCGACGTTCCCTTTGCTCGACAAGAGCCGTCGGCCGGTTCGCGACACCCACGGGCTGCTCCTCAGCCCAGATCGAGCCCTGGCGGAGGCGCCCGCCCTCGATTTGCCGTACGCCCCGGAGCCGCCCTTCGACGGCGGCAGACCCGAGCGCGCGCCCGCCGCGGTGCTTGCTGCCGCCCCCGGGGTGGGTCGGGAGTTGGCCAAGCGCCGCTTGGCGACGGCGCGGCGCGTGGGCCAACGGTGGGACGTGGTGGTATTGGCATCCTGGACGCGCTTCACCGCACCTTAACCAGCCGCCCACTCCCCCGCCTCTGCCTGTCACCTTATGCCCAAACCAACACCAACACCTCCCGCGCTGTCCCGACGCGAAGCTTTGCGCTGCCTGGCCGTCTTAACCTCTGGAGCGGCGGCGCTGCCGCTGCTGAGCACCACCGGTTACGCCGCGGACGCCGCCTCGACGCCGGCACGTACCACCACCGAACCGACGGGTAACGCCGACGTGGACGCGCGGCTGGCCGCCTTTGAATTCGCGCCCCTGGTCACCACCAAGCTCACCGACTCCCTGGCGCTGCTCAGCGGTCCCGGCGGCAACATGGCGGTGTTCGCCGGGCCGGAGGGCGCCCTGCTGGTGGACAGCGGCGTGCACCCCGCGGCACCGGTCGTGGCCAAAGCGGCCGCAGCCTTCGCCGGCAAGCCCGTGGTCACCGTGGTCAACACCCACTGGCACTTTGACCACACCGGCGGCAACGAGCTTTTTGGCCGGGCCGGCG
>CAXUNV010000616.1:0-2839 GCA_964252355.1 uncultured Chthoniobacterales bacterium
CCCATGAGCACACCCGATCGTCCCCGTCGCCACACCCTCTGGCTGGCCGCGCTCTTGGTCGCCGCCGCGCTCGGGTTGGCCGGACTCTACTTCGGCGTCGAGGACAACCCGTTCCGTCGGCCAGCCCTCGTCTTTTCAATCCGCTTCGACGACGTGACCGGCGTGCGCGAACATTCCAAAGTCTCTTTCCTCGGGATTCCGGTCGGGTACGTGACCCGGCTGCAGTACCTGCCCAGCGCGGGGGGGCCCGGGGTGAAAGTGGAGGTCGCGCTCACCCGGCGGTTGCCGATCCCGGCGGACGTCACGGCTAGCCTGGAACCGACCCTGCTGGGCGAAGCTTCCGTCGCGCTGCGTCCTCCGCCGGACCCTGGCGGCGGCGACTCCCCCGCGCCAGCCCGGTCGGAAACGGCTGCCCTGCTGGCCGACGGCGCCGAAATCGTCGGTCACCGTGCCACCAAACTCGAAGCCGTGGTGCCCGGGTTTGACGCCGCCCTGGCCGCCATGCAGGACCTGGCACGCGCCACCGGCGAGCGGCTCTCCGAGGCGGGCCTGCTGGTGGACCGGAGCTTGGGCAGCCTCAACGCCCTCTTCCTGCAAGCCGGCGCCGAGGACGGCAAAACGCCCGCCGAACGCTTGGTCGCCACCTTGCAAGGACTCGTGGATGGTCCGGCCGGCGACGCGGACAGTTCCTTGCGCGGGCAACTGCAAGCCATCATCGCCAACCTCCGCGCCAGCAGCGAGAACGTCCGTCGCCTCGCCGACCTGCAGGCAAACGAACCCGGCGGCCTGGGCCACTTCTTGGCGGGATTGGAAGATGCGGCCGGCAAGTTTCGCGACGACGCCGTCGCGGCCCAACGCCTCATCGCCAAGCTCGGCCGAACCAGCGACGCGGTCGCGCAAGCCGGTGCGCAAGTCAACGTCCTCGCGGCGCAGGCGACGCAGACCGTGGACGACTTTCGGAGCCGGCCCATGCATTTTCTCACCACGACGCGGTCCCCTGCCCCGCCCAAGGCAGCCCGGCCACCCAGCGACCGTTGACCCGATGGATTTGGCCGCACGCCAGGAGTTTGCTTACCGCTACCTCGTCGAAGCGGCCACCTCCCTCAGCAGTGCCTTGGGCGTGGACGAACTGGTCGACCGGATCTTGGCGGCTTCGCGCGACGTCATGCAGTGCCGGGCGTGTTCCATCGGGTTGCCGGACGAAACGACCGGTGACCTGCTCCTCCGCGGCACCCAACCGGAACTGCGGGGGCGCACCCTGCGGGTACCGTCCGGCAAAGGGATCGCCGGGCGGGTGTGGCGGACCCGACGGGCCGAGAACACGGCGGACGCGCAGACTGACGCCGAACATTACCGCCCGACCGGGACCGACCTGCCGGCCGCGGCGATGTTGACCATCCCCGTCATGGACGGGACAACTTGCCACGGCATCATGCAGGCGTTGAACCCGGCCGGTCGCGCCCGGTTCGACGGGTTTGACGAAGAGGTCTTCTGGGCCTTTGGCGGCTTGGCGGCCGTGACCTTGACCCGCCTGCGGGCGCAGGAAGCCGAAAACCGGAAAAGCGCCGAGGAGGCGTACCGGGCGGCCGAACTGTCGGTGGCCCACCGGGTGCAGGCCTCGTTCATGCCGGCGCCGGAACACGCCGGCCGTGGATTGGCGCTCCAAGTCCGGCAGCGGCAGGCGTCGGGTGTGGGCGGCGATTTCTACACGTATTACGACCTGCCCGACGGCGCGTTTTTGGCGGCGGTGGGCGACGCGTGCGGCAAAGGCGTGCCCGCTGCCTTGGAAGCCGCGCGGGTCTGCACGCTGCTCGACGCCATGGCGCCTTCGTGCTCCTTCTTGGGCCTAGCGGGATGGTGCGCCGAACTCAACGCCCGCCTTTGGGCGACGGCCGACCGCGCGGGCAGTCTCACGACTTTGGCGCTGCTCGCCGTCGACGCCGAGCGTCGTTGGTTGCGCGCCGGACTATTTGGACAAGAGCCGCCGCGCTACCTCGCGGCAGGCCCGGGAGGTTGGCGCCCCCTCCCCTGCCACGTCCACCCGCCGCTGGGCACTTCGCGCGACGAAGAGGTCAAAACGCGGACCGTGCCGTTCGGACTCGCGAGAGCGTGGTTGTTGTTGACCGACGGGTACGCCGAAGGCCGCAACGCCTCCGGCGAAAGTTTCGGGGACGGCCGGTTGCAAGAAACCTTGGCCTCGGCTGGCGCCAACGACATCCTCGCGCGGTTGGAAGAGGACTGGTTGGGGTTCACCGCCGGCGGGTTCGAGCCGGATGACGCTACCGCCCTGGTCCTCACTCCCGGACGTGTGCCGCCGCCCGCCAACCTTGTTCTGGAGCTTCGCCCGGAACGCCTGGCGGAAGCGCGCGATTGGTGTCATGGCTGGGCCGAAGCGGCGGGGTTTGCGGAAAGTAACGTTTACGAATTAGTCCTGGCCTGCGACGAACTGCTCACCAACCTGCACAAACACGCCTTTCACGGTGCCCAGGGGAACGTGTCCCTCCAAGCCGAGCTCACCCCAATGGCACTCGGTTTCCGGTTCAGTCACCGGGGAGACGGGCTGAGCCAGGAGGATTACGAGCGGCACCGCGCCCGGTCGCCCGCCTCCCCCGACCCGGAGCGGCCCGGCGGTTACGGCCTGGGGTTCATCGCCCGGGTGTTTGGGACGGTGCGCTTCGACGCCGGACCGGCTGGCAGCACGATCCGGGTCGTGCGCGCGCTGGTCACACCGGGCTGAGGCTCGGGCCGCAGGGCGTCCGGCCGGGGCAAGAGGGGCGCCGGACCACCCGGTGACGGGCGAGCGCCCGCGGTACGTCTCGGGGCGGCGCCCCTCTTGCCC
>CAXUNV010000617.1:0-2836 GCA_964252355.1 uncultured Chthoniobacterales bacterium
GAAACGACCGGAGCCAAGTCCCCAACCGACCCCCGCCGCGACCAAACGCCACTGGTGGTTCTGGTGAGCGACCACCGGCCGTGCGCTAGCCGTCCCTCAACTGCCTTTGGACGCCGGGGCGTCCGTAAACGTCAGGGACGCCGAATTCAGACAAAACCGGAGTCCCGTCGGCGCGGGCCCGTCGTCGAACACGTGCCCAAGGTGGCCGTCGCAACGCGCGCAAAGGATCTCGACGCGGTGCATGCCGTAGCCGTAATCCTCGCGGGTGATGACGTTTTCTTCCGCGATGGGTTGGAAGAAGCTGGGCCAACCCGTGCGCGAGTTAAATTTCGCGCGCGAGGCGAACAGCGGCAACTCGCAGCAGACGCACGCGTAGACACCCTCGCGTTTGTTGTCCAAAAGGTTGCCGCAGAATGCCGGTTCGGTTCCGGCACCGCGCGCGATCCGGTACTGCTCCGGCGTGAGTTGCCGCTGCCATTCCTCGTCGGTCTTCTGCACGCGCGCCACCTCGACCGGGTCGCCCACGCTGCCATCCGGGCGGAGGAGCCGGACCGTGACGGTGCCCGGGGCCGCACCCGTGGCCGGCACCGACTCAGCCGCGAAGCGGCGGGCGCCAGGCGGGATGGCGTGGCCGAAGTTTCTAAAAAAGGTGAAGAGATTTTTCATGCGGGCCTCCTGTACGGAAGGGAATGGTAACCACTGCCTCAACTGTATCAATCGCAACAATACGCCTGAAACACGTGGCGCGCGCGTTGGGTCTCCGCCGCGGGCGGTACACTGGATGAGAGTCAAGCACTTGCGACCATTGGCCACCGAGCCCGCCGTCGGCCGCTACGGCCATCGATGCGATGGATACAACTGAGGCAATGGTTACCATTCCTTCCGGTGTCCGTGCCCCGGGCGAAGGTGAGGGTGCGCGTGGACGAGCCCGGAAGCGTGCCGATGACGGTGCGAATAGAGTAGACGCGTCTGCCGCAGCAAGGCTTCGTCGCCCAGCACGGTTTGCGTCGGTCCGTCAGCGGCCAACCGTCCCCGATGCAGGACGACGCAGCGCGTGGCCACGTCCGGCACGATGGCCAAGTCGTGCGTGGTCGTGAGGACCGTCCGGTCCCGCCCGGTTTCTCCAAGGAAGTCCAAGATGCCGCTTTGGCTTTCCGGATCGAGCGCTCCGGTGGGTTCGTCCAGCAGCACCACGTCCGGATCCAACACCAGCACCGAGGCGAGCGCGACCCGCTTCTTTTCCCCGGTCGAGAGCCGGTGCGGGGCACGCCCTTGCAGGTGGGAAATGCCCAAGGTTGCCAGGGTGGTCTCGACGGTGGCGCGCACCATCTCTTTGGGCCACTGGAGCTGGAGCGGACCAAACGCGACCTCGTCGAAGACGCTGGGATTGAAAAGCTGCACTTCGGGGTTTTGAAACACCATGCCCACCCGACGCCGGTAGCGGAACGCGAAGGCATCGTCAGTCAAGGCGCGTTCGGTGAGGGGAACGCCTTCGAAGCGGATGGAACCGGCGGAGGGGAAGGCGATGCCGGCGAGCAGTCGGAGCAGGCTGGTCTTGCCGGATCCATTGGCGCCGAGCAGCGCGAGGCGTTCGCCCCGGTCCACCCGCAGGGTGACGTCCTCCAGGGCGGCAATTTCCGGGTAACGGTAGCCGACGCCCTGCAGCTCGAAAAGGGGAGAAACTTCCATCAGCGTCCTGCTCCGGGTACCAACGAAAGACCTGCCACCAGGGCGCACCCAGCCACCGTCCAGAAATCGCTTCTGCGAAAACAGAACTCATCGAGGGTGTGCACTGCTCCACGGAAGCCGCGCGCCACCATGGCTGCGTAGACCTCTTCGCTAAGGTCCAAGCTCTTTTCCAGAAGGACCCCGGCACTTGCCGTGACCAAACGGCGCCGCTCGCGACCGCGCAAAGTCCCCACCAATCGGCAACGCCGCGCTTGCCAGCCTTCCTGCGCCAAGCGGAGCAGGAGGAACACGTACCGGTGCGCCATGGCCAGGATGACCAACATTCCTCCCGGCACGCCGCAGGCGCCGAGCGCCTTCCACAGCTGCGGCCACGGCGTGGTGGCGACGGCGAGAAAGGCCCACGTCGCGCTCGCTTCGGCACGCAGGAGAAGTTGCAGCGCGCTCCGTGCCCCCGGGGCAGTCACCGCCCCGTGAAAGGGGGCCAGTTGCCAAAGAGGGGCGCCTGGGACAGTGAAGAGGGCGGGCAGGGCGATGGGCCCGGTGAATACGGCGACCCCCAGCCAAACGTGGGTGGCTAACGCCCGCAGACCGATGCGCGAAAGCCGCCCCACCAGCACGGCGAGCGCCAGTACCGCCCCGGTAAAGGCCCATTCCCGGGCTGCGACGGTCGCAAAAATCAGCAGGGCGGCGCCGACCAGCTTCGCGCGCGGGTCCAGACTTTGGGCAAAGCCCGGCGGGCACGACCACCGCTCCGCCGCACCCTCACGGTCGGTTGCCCCGGCCAACCCGGCCAAGGTGCGCTCCAAAAAGGAGGGATGGGCCGCCGAACGCCTCAAGGTTGTACCGCGCCTCCCCACTGCCGGTGCCGCCTCTGGATGAGCGTGCCGAGGCCGACGCAGGTCAAGATGACGGTGCCTGTGCCCACCATGGCCGACAACACGTAACCCAAGGCCCGACTTTTTAGCCACGGCGGCGCATAGTCCGGCAGGGGGGCAGTCCAAAACGACGACAGCTCGGCCAGGCCCCGCGGCGCGTCGGCCGGAGGCGCCACGTCGTGCGAAGCGGCCGCGATGCCGGCGCGCGCTTGGGGGTCCTTGAAATCTTACACGCCCCACTCGCCCCACGCCGTGCCGGCGGCGAGCAAACC
>CAXUNV010000618.1:0-2828 GCA_964252355.1 uncultured Chthoniobacterales bacterium
CGCCGGACCAGCCGAACCCAGGCGCGTGCCCGCCAGCCAACGCGGCCCGGGTTGCCCGCACTGCCGGCGGGACAGGTCGCGTGCCACCGCCATCCACCAAGGGATGGGCGGCATGTGTCAAAATCCGGTTGGCCGAGCCCAGACACCCCCCCTACACTGGCATGGCATCAGAGAGAATTTGGCGAAGTGCTTAACCGAGAACGCACCCATGCCCACCACCACTGAAGTTCCCCAAACCGAGGCAGCCTCCACCGGCGCAAAAGGCATGAAGCGCCAAAAGATCCTCGTGCCCCTCGATTTTTCTGCCACCTCCGACCAAACCCTCGCCCACGCGATCGAGATCGCCCAGCGCACGGGCGCCAAGATGGCCGTCGTCCACGTCGTCGAGGTGCCATGGAGCCTCGTCAACCCCGGGGTGATGGGGGTGGTGCAGCGCACCGCCGGCGCCCTGGAGGGGGTACGCGACGCCGCCATGGCGAGCTTGGCGACCTACGGCGACAGGGTGCGGGCAGCTGGCTTGGAATGCGCCGAGGAGGTGCGTTTGGGCGCCCCGGCCGAGGAGGTGTTGCAGGCGGCCGAGGAAGCCGGGTCTGACTTGATCGTGCTCGGCCACAGAGGCGCTTCGGCCATCAGCCGCCTGCTGTTAGGCAGCACCGCGGAACGCGTCGTCCGGCACGCGCCGTGCTCGGTGCTGGTTGTGCGGGCCTAATTGCCGCTAGGACGCCCAACGGGGGCCGGGCCGGTTTCCCGGGCGGTGGGGCCGCGCTGCGCGATGACCAATGCCCCACCGCAGGCAAAAGCGACCGATTCCTGCCGACCCTCAGGCGGTGGTGAGCTCCTCCCGAAACCGCGTCGGCGATTGCCCACTGACTTGTCGGAAGACGCGGTTGAAGTGCGTGAGCGATTGGAAACCGACCGCGTAGGCGATTTCACTCACCCGCAGGTGAGGGTTGCCAAGCAAGTTCTTGGCGCGCTCGACCCGAACGCGGCCGAGGTAGTCGGTGAAAGTCATCCCGGTCGCCTTTTTGAATACTTTGCAGAAGTAAAACGTACTCACGTGCATGGCGGCGGACACCTCTCTCAGGGTGAGCGGCTCGGTGTGGTGGCTGGCCAGGTAGGCCTTGGCCCGGCGTGCCAGCGGCACCTCCGCGTGCTGCGTCTGGATCGCAAGTTGGTTGGCCACCAACCCCAAGTGACGCCCGAAGATTTCCAGGAGTCGCACCGTGGCGCCGTACTGTTTGGGACTGAGCACCTTGGAATGGAAGTAAGCGTCTTCAAGCCGGGTCAGGTCGACTTGCGCACCCCACTCAAGGATTTGTCGGGCGACTTTCCGGAAGCGCTCGCGCGAAGGTTTTTCCAAGGCCACTTGGCCGGTTTGGAGTAGCCCGACGGTCCTCTCGCCCAGGCGCACGGGCACGGCCGTGTCGCAGAGGCCGGCGAAGCAAGTGGCCGTGGTCGGTCGAGCAGACTCGGCCGCTTTCGCCAGATCGCCTTGGATCCGCAAGCAGGCCGCACAACTCCGGTTGGCTTGAGCCAAAAGCGCGCAAAACGGGTTCTCACGCGGCCGGCCGCGGTGCGGCAAACTCCAAAACTCCACCGGCCGGAGCGAAAGCGGCAGCTCGGTGCTGTCGCTGAACGCCTTTTCGTACTCGGCGTACAACTCACTTTGCGCCAATCGCCTGATCAACTCCTCGTCCTTGCGCATGCGTCCTTTCTCTTCCGCGCGCCCGCCGGCTCCGACCGGCGGGCGCAGCCCTTGGGAAACTACCCCCGTCTCCGCCGTCGCCAACGGCTTTCCTCGCGGCGAGCGCTCCCCTTCCGAGCTGACCCGGACCCACCGCGGAGAGAAAGAGTGCATGTTTGGTGATGAAACCCGCGACGCGCCCACCTTCGGCGCTTCTGGACGGCGCCAGCCTCACCGAACCGATGCGGAGAGACTCACCTCCGGTTGCTCAGAACGGACCATGCCTTGGCCCGCGAGAAAACGGCGCCGCACCCTTGCATGCGCGCCGCTGGTCGGACCCAAAGCGTGACAGCGGCGAACGGCTTGGAGAAGCCGGCCGGCAGATCCGCTCAGCGGCTGGCGTCGTGGCTGGCCGCCGCGTTGCGCGCCGCCTCCAAGCAAGCCTCGACCGCTTCGCGCAAAGAGCTGGTGTAGTAATCCGCGCCGAGGGCGGTCCGCAGCCGCACGTCGCTGAGGATCGCGTCTTCGGCCGGCCACAGCCCGATGAGCAGCGCGGCTCCCGGCAACCGCCGCCGCAACCGGCGCACCAAGTACTCGAGGTACGCGGGCGTGCCGGTGAGCTGCAGGTAGGAGATGCAGACCATGGCGGCTCCCGTGAGGTCCGTCGTCGGCAGCCGTTCCGGCGAGGTGAGTTCGTGCGGGATGACCCGTGCTCCCAGGCCGTGCTTGCGGGCCAATTGCGCCAGGATGGACGACGCCGCCTCGTCCAATGGACCGCTGCCGGCGACGCACAAGATGGGCGCGCTCGTCTGCCACGCGGGCGGCAGGTCGGCGTGATCGAGTTTTTCACCCTGGGGGGCAGCACTTTTCGGCAACTCCTGCTCGGAATGGCTCGGGAGGTCGACGGCGGCCACGGGCGCCTTGGCGTCGTCGCCGTGGTCGTCGGCGGTTTTTGGATCCGCGTCCGGATATTCGTCCAGCTTCTCCACCAGACGTTTGATCGTGGTCTTGATGCGCTCGAGCTGGGCCGGTCCGACCTGTCCGCGACGCGCGTCGGCCGCCGCCAGTTGCAAACCCTTGAGCGCCACCTCGTCGTAGTACGAGGACAAGGCGCGCTCTTTCAGGAGCAGCTCCGCCTGGGCCC
>CAXUNV010000619.1:0-2826 GCA_964252355.1 uncultured Chthoniobacterales bacterium
CGCCAACATCAAGAGCACCGCGGAGATCAAGATCGGCGACACGCTCACCGAACAGCGGCATTCGGCAGCCGAGGCCCTGCCGGGTTTTCAAGAAATCCACCCGATGGTGTTCAGCGGGATTTATCCGATCAACACCGCCGATTTCGAACACCTGAAGACCGCCGTTGGCAAACTGCAGATCAACGACGCGGCCTTTAGTTACCAAGCTGAGAACTCGGTGGCGCTCGGGTTTGGCTTCCGGTGCGGCTTCCTCGGGCTGCTCCACATGGAGATCGTGCAGGAACGGCTGCGGCGCGAGTTTGACATGGACATCATCGCCACCTACCCGAGCGTGGTTTACCAAGTCGTGAAGACCAGCGGTGAGACGATCGAGATCGACAACCCGTCGTACCTGCCCAACCCGAGCGTGATTGATGAGATCCGTGAACCGATCGTCCGTTGTTTCGTCATGTGCCCGAACGAGAACATCGGCGACATGATGCAGCTGATCCTGGAGAAACGGGGCGAGGTGGACCACACCGAGTCGCTCGACACGCGCCGGGTGATGTTGACCGCGCTGCTGCCGTTGAACGAGATCCTGGTCGACTTCAACGACAAGATCAAATCCCTGACGCACGGCTATGGTTCGATGGATTACGAACACGCCGGTTACCGCGCGGCCGACCTGGTGAAGCTGGACATGCTAGTGAACGGCGAACCGGTAGACGCTTTTTCCAGCATCGTGCACCGGGACAAAGCGGAGGGGCGCGGTCGCCTCCTCGCGGCCAAGCTCAAGGAGGTGATCCCGCAGCAGCTGTTCCAGGTGGCGATCCAAGCCGCCATCGGCGGCAAGGTCATCGCGCGTGAGAATGTGACGGCGCTCCGCAAAAACGTCACCGCCAAGTGTTACGGAGGTGACATCACGCGGAAGCGGAAGCTTTTGGAGAAGCAGAAGGAAGGCAAGAAGCGGATGAAGTCGATCGGGCGGGTCAACATCCCGCAGGAAGCCTTCATCGAGGTGCTCAAGACCAGTTAAGGCCGGACGGTGTTCACCCCCAAGTACCTGCAGGAAGGGCGGGCCCTGCTGAAGGCTGCGCGCAAAGTGGTAAAGTACCGTCGCGACGTGGCGGCGGACGGCGAACTCTCCCGGACGGAGACGGCCATGGCCGAGTTGCGCGCCGCCCTGCGCGCACGGTCCGCGGAGCGCGTCCGAACGTCCGAAAAAGACTTGTTGGAAGACCTGGGGCGCTTGGAGCCGCCTTCCAAACACCGCGGCATCACGGACAACGTGGAATTGGTGCTGGTGGCCGTGGTGCTGGCCCTGGGTATCCGATCGTTTTTTCTACAGCCGTTCAAAATCCCGACGGGTTCGATGCAGCCAACCCTCAACGGGGTGATCGCGCATCGGTCAGACGGCCCGCCGCCAAACGTGTTGGCGCGGGTCTGGGAGTTTTGCACGGTGGGCCGCACTTACGAAGACGTGGTCGCGGAGGGTAGGGGAGATACGCTTGTGGCGGTACAACCGGCGAAGGTCTACCTGCTCTGGGAAGGTTCGGCCCTGGTCATGAAGTCCGGCCGGGTTTACCGGGTGGGCATCAGCCCGGAAGTGTTGCGCTACCAATTGGGGTTGCGGGAGGGTCAGAGTTTTCGGCCCGGGCAGCCCATCGTCCGTGCCTACGCCGATCTGGGTGACCAACTCTTCGTTGATCGTTTCACGTACAACGTCCGCCTGCCGCGCCGTGGCGACGTCTTCGTGTTCAAGACCAACAACATTCTCGGGATCCCGCCTACCCCTGACGGTAGCAGCCAACACTACATCAAGCGCCTCGCGGGCGGTCCCGGCGACAGCTTGCGCATCGGCGCACCCGACCTGTTCATCAACGGCAAGCCGGCGGAGGAGTCCGGTTTTCGCCGGGTCGAAGAGCGCCGCGACGGTTATACGGGGTACACCAACGACCGTCCGGAATACCAGTCGATGACTTACCTGGGCACGCCGGAGGCGACGGTCCAAGTCCCGGAACAATCCTACTTCGCGCTCGGCGACAACAGCGCCAACAGCCTTGACAGCCGTTACTGGGGGTTCGTGCCGGAGGAGAACGTGGTGGGTCGCGGGGTGTTCGTCTACTGGCCTTTTACCCGGCACTGGGGATTCGTGAACTAGGGGACGGGCGCACCCCTTCTCCCGGGCGCATCAGGCCGGGCGGCGGACCGTGTGATTTCCCTTTCAATGCCTTCGGTTTTGGCCGAGAGCCCGCCTTGATGGACCATCCCAAAGCCGTCGTCGAACTCGCGCATGCCGTGGGAGGTCACCCCGCACGCTGGGTCATCTGGGAGGAGGGCTTTGTCGCCTTGCGCGCCGGCGACTCCCTCTGGGTGAGTGGTCCCGATGCGTGCCTGGCGATGCTTGGTGCCGGCGCCGTCCGCGCGGTCCACCGGGGCGTTTTGCGGGAAGCGCTCGCCGCCGACCACGGCCGGGCGCACGTCGAGGAGGCGCTCTTAGCCCGCGCCAGCGTCAACCCGAGCGAAGCGCTGCCCCGGGAGACGTTTCTTGCGGAGGTGTTGTTGGGGGACGACGGCCCTGGCATGCTGGCGCTGCTGCAGCCGGTGTCCGTCAACGCCATCTTGGCTTCGCCTCGGGCACGTCAATTTTCCGAGCGGCGCGTCACGGTGGCGGAATTTCGCGCGCTCGGACCTTCCCTGCCGTTGGTACCGTACGCGGACCCGGGACTTCCGTTGGCTCGGGAGGCGCGCAAACGGGTCCGGTTATGGCGGGAACGCACGCGCACCGTGCCCCGGGCCGTGCTGTTGCAGAACGGCGGCGCCGTCATCTTGGGTGAGGACGTAAAG